>NZ_JAPHOT010000002.1 GCF_026191115.1 Legionella sp. PATHC035
AACATGAAGATGGACTCCAACATGAAGATGGACTCCAACATGAAGATGGACTCCAACATGAAGATGGACTCCAACATGAAGATGGACTCCAACATGAAGATGGATTCCAACATGAAGATGGATTCCAACATGAAGATGGATTCCAACATGAAGATGGATTCCAACATGAAGATGCCTACGGAGCCTACCATTATTGGAGACAAAATGGGTCCACCGAGCTCTTCTTACAAAACCTCATTGGGTACTAAATATCAACCGATGATTGCTGCAGTGAAAACGAATGATCCAAACACACCAGTAGCTCATGTGATTAATATGGAATTGTTTGGGTATATGGATCGATTTATTTGGTTTATCAATGGAGTGCCTGCTTATAAAGCGCAACCCATACGACTAGATCCTGGGAAACGCTATCGGTTTGTGTTTACCAATACATCCATGATGCATCATCCCATGCACATTCATGGTCATTGGTTTATTTTGCGTAAGGGAAATGATGCCTACGATCCTTTATTACATACGATTGATGTGCCCCCCGGAGCTACGATAACGGCGGATGTCGATACGGATGCCAGTGGCCAGTGGTTTTTTCACTGCCATTTTCTTTATCACATGATGACCGGTATGTCGCGGGTGTTTCAGTATTCTACCTTAATAGACATTACAAAAGGTGAAAGAAAGCCACAAGATATTATAAAACAAACTGCTTATTATAATCGTCCCATTGTGAGAGTGGATGAAACGATGCCTATTGATACTTTTTTAGTGAAGCATCCGATGGTGCATCCTGCAGGTTTGTGGCGCGCCTCATTTATTGATGGCGGAGCCGATCCGTTTCATAATGCACAACGTCTTAATTATAAGGGTTTATATGGTCCTGATTACAATAAACTGGAATTGTTTGTTAATGATGCAGAACTGTTGAAAGGGAAAGTCGAAAGTGCTGACATTGATATTTTTTATTGGCATTTAATCAGTCAGTTTTGGGCAATTAAAGCAGGAGCTAACTACACCAATAAGCCAGCAAATACTCCTTATTGGCAACCAGGTATTGGTATTGAAGGATTAATGCCTTATTTTATCGATACCAATCTTCGAGGTTATTACTATAACGGCAGTGCTAAACTTGATTTGGAATTATCACGAGATACTCAAATTACCAATAATTTTTTCATTAGAGCAGGGGTACGTAGTATTCTGGCGTCAAAGACAGTTATTCAAGCTAATATCGGAAATGGGCTTAATCAAATGCGCTATATTGTCAGGCCTTATTATCGCATAGCCCCTGGATTAAATATTAATGTGGAGTATGAACACGAGCAAGATTATGGCGCTTTTAAAAACATACAAATAATTAATGGGGAAGCAGCCAGTCAAGATACGATAACTTTTGGTCTTACTGTACTACTGTAAGAAAGGGGAGCTGCCATTTATTCTTGGAATTTTTTAACTGCGATTTCCTATGGCAGGAACCGTTATAGTGCGCACTATACTCCATTCCTAATTTATAAATTAATGTTAATTTAAAATGGATTATAAAGGTTTTTAAGTAGGATGGTTTGCATTATGCAGAATAATTATTTTGACAGGCTTCTTATCAGAGATTTGTATTAATCCATCTTTTTCTCACGCGAAGGATACAATGAGTCCAGTAGGAAGCTCTGTACAGGCAACAAAGGTAAATAAGCTCATTAAAGTCATTGCTTTTGATACGATGCGCTTTAGTTTTTCGGAAAAACCAAAGCTACATGATGGAGAAAACTGCGCTGAGGGGCCAAACGGCTAAAAACAAAAATTGGCGCATGATGCAAAGTCCTGACTCACCGAAAATCAGCAACTCATCCCAATTAGTAGGACATCTACATGTATTGTCCTCCATTAATATCTAGATTAGCACCAGTAATAAAACCTCTTTCGGGAGCTGCAAGGAATGCGACTGCATCAGCTACCTCTTCGGGTTTACCTAATCGCCCAACGGGTATGTAAGTAATAATTGCATTAAGAATCTCTTTTTTGATAGCAGCTAACATGGGCGTTTCAATATATCCCGGAGAAATGGTATTGACTGTAATTCCTTTACTTGCCACTTCCTGGGCTAAGCTTTTGCTAAAACCAAAAAGAGCTGCTTTGGTTGCAGCATAATTGCATTGCCCAAATTGGCCTTTGCGACCATTAATCGATGAAATACTAATAATTCGACCATAGCCTTGCTCAAGCATGGAGGGTAATACATTACGCGTCATATTAAAGACACTGGTCAAATTGGCATCAATAACTTGTTGCCATTGTAGGGAGGTCATTTTCTTTAAAGTCGTATCGCAAGTGATGCCAGCATTATTGACCAAAACATCAATGCACCCATAACGCTCCATCAATAAATCGGTGAGTTTTTCACAATCAGCAAATTGAGTGGTATCACCATAGAGGATATCTACATCATAACCTACCTCTCTCTGACTTTCTTGCCACCGTTTAGCTTCATCATGTTTACCGCCTTTAAAATAACACGCAATAACTTGATAATCAGCCGCAAGGCGCTGGCATATGGCAGAACCTATCCCACCTGTACCTCCTGTTACCACTGCTGTCATTCGTTTCATAAACAACTCCTTTGTTTTGAAAGTTTATTCATTTTCGTATAAGAAAATAAATGAATTGTTAAGTAATTTCAACTTCTTCGGCCTGCAAACCTTTCTGGCCTTTGCTAATTTTAAATAAAACACGAGCTCCTTCAAAAAGGTTTTTAAAGCCACTCCCTTGAATGGCACTAAAATGAACAAAATAATCTTTGCCGCTGCTCTCAATAAAGCCAAATCCTTTGTCTTTATTAAACCATTTTACCTTTCCGCGTATTTTATCTGTCATCTCAATCATCCTAATGATAAAAAGTAGTACGGGTTACCCTAGCTCCAAAGCATTTAATCGTATTTGCGCACTAGCATTTCCTTGCTGAGCCGCTTTTCGAAGCCACTTCATCGCTTCAGTATCATTTTTCTCAACTCCTACCCCATCATGGTATACGGCAGCAAGGGCAAACTGGGCTTCGGAAACCCCCTGTTCCGCTGCCCTGCGAAAATAGGCAACGGCTTTCGAATCATTTTGAGCAACACCTTTACCCGTGATGTATTTCACCCCAAGATTGTACTCGGCAACTAAATCCCCTTGTTGTGCTGCCTGCTTAAACCACTTAACCGCATCCACATCACTTTGCTGAATGCCTCGTCCAGTAGAGAACATAATCGCAAGACTGCGTTGAGCCAAAACATTTCCTTGCTTTGCCGCTTTACGAAACCATGTCACTGCTTTTGCATCGTTTTGCTCAATCCCTAAGCCTTCTGCATACCGTGTTCCTAAGTTAAATTGAGCCAAAGCTAATCCTTGTTGTGCCGCTTTACTAATCCACTTGGTTGCTTCAAGTTCATTGCGCTGAACCCCTTTACCCTGTGCATACATGAAGCCAAGATGAAGTTGAGCCATCTTCTCCCCTTGTACTGCTGCCTTTCGAAACCATGAGAAAGCTTCCATGACACTTTGTGAAACCCCTTTCCCATCAACATACATTGCTGCAAGGTTCAGTTGAGCGATAGGCTCTCCTTGCTGAGCCGCTTTACGAAACCACGTAAACGCTTTAGTATAATTTTGCTTTATCCCTTTACCAGTCCCATACATAAGACCTAGATTGCGTTGCGCTATCGGAAATCCTTGATCTGCTGCTTTACGAAACCATGTCACTGCTTCGTTTTCATTCTTTGCGACCCCTTTTCCAGTGACACACATCACACCCAGATTCAGCTGGGCTATGACATCCCCTTGTTGTGCTGCTTTACGAAAATATTGAGCGGCTTTCATATCACTTTGCGGTACGCCCTTACCGAATACATACATAATGCCAAGGTTGCGTTGCGCGACGGGTAATCCATGTTCGGCAGCTTGGCGAAAGCGTTTCACGGCTTCAATGTTATTTTGGGGTACCTCATGACCTACGGCATAAGCTACGCCACGATCATTTAAAAGAGAGAACGGTTCATTGATGGTTCTGTCCTCAGCAATAGGAGGTTGCGAAACACTCACTGTATTTGCATTAGTGTTCGTATGCAGAGTCAAGGTCATTAAAAATAAAATTGAATAAAAATAATGGGGTCGCATTTCATCTTGACCTTTATCATGAAGAACGTAAGCTTACACTAAATGGAGGAAAATTGCTCTACCAACCCACTGAATTTTATTAAAAACGTCCAACATTATCAATCTCCTTGAACTCCAGCCAAACGATGCGCGCTTCAATGTACGCAATCCATTTTTTTGAGGAAAAATCCTAATGCAGTTATCGCGACACAACTTATGTATTATTTACGAGCCAATATTGGGATAAAAATTCTCTGATTGCCAATGCCAATATGCTCAATTGTTTTCTATGATAACGGGCTTTTCATAAACAGAATGATTTATGGTGTTCAATCGTTTGATTGTGGGCATTATTTGAGAAGAGCATCGATAAGCACTTCCTTCAATAGAATGTATTTCGATGTCTGTATGCCGATTCGGACTCAACGTGTAGTATCTTTTAACCAAGGTTTGATGTTTTTCAAATACAACGGTGTCGGCATTGAATTTTTCTCCTTCATTTTTAAGAAAATTGATGTCATCTTTTTTTAGATTTTTTTCTAATCCCCAGGTGAATTGAAGCTTCATGCCGTGTACATCCTTGCCTGATATTTTTCCCAGAAACTTACAATCATTTAAAGGCTGAGTATTTTTATCATAGAGAATCGTAATGTTTTTAGCACCTGGCTCTACATGTCTTGGCACGCAACCCATTATGGTGCCTGTTATAATAAAAAGGGTAATTAAACAAATAGCTTTATTCATAAGTAACTCCTTACAAAGTCCAACTTCTTCAGCAACCGCTGCCCGAGACCATCGACTGCAGTATTTAAAAAAACAGTCAGATAACTTTTTTGTCATTCATTATTTATTATATTTTCTTTGCTGCCAAAGCAGATAAACCACTGGAATAACAATCAAAGTAAGTACGGTTGCACTAAGCATGCCGCCAACCATTGGGGCCGCAATGCGTCGCATGACCTCAGAGCCTGTGCCGCTTAATAGCATGATGGGTAATAAACCGCCGATAATTGCGGTCACCGTCATTACTTTAGGACGAAGTCGTAACAGAGCTCCTGCCACTACGGCCTCAAAAACATCCGCTTGAGTCATTGATCGTCTTTGCTGTACTGCATCTTGTTGTGCTTTTTCCAAAGCTTGATTAAGAAATACGAGCATGATGACACCGGTTTCTGCAGCTACTCCAGCTAAAGCAATAAATCCAATTCCCACTGCGACAGATAGGTGATAGCCTAATAAATACAAGAGCCAAATCCCGCCTACTAATGCTAAGGGCAATGTTCCTAAGATAATCAAAACTTCGCCCAATCGGCCAAAATTAAGATATAATAAAAAGGCAATAATCGCTAAGGTTAAAGGTGCAACTAAAGTGAGACGTTGTTTGGCGCGTTCTAAGTATTCGTATTGGCCTGACCAAGTTAATGAGTAACCTGCTGGTAGTTTTACTTGACTCTGAACGGCATTTTGTGCTTCTTGAACATAAGAGCCTAAATCGCGTCCGGCAATATCAATATAAACCCATCCATTCAGTCGTGCATTTTCACTGCGAATCATATCAGGGCCTTCTGTAATCGACACAAAAGCGACTTCACTTAACGGAATTGTGGCACCAGTAGGTGTAACAATAGGCAGTAAACGAAGCTTTTCTAAAGAATCACGAATGTCGCGAGGATAGCGCAGATTCACCGGATAACGTTCTCGTCCTTCAATTGTTTGGGTTACATTCATGCCACCGACTGTGGTTTCAATAATTTCTTGAATGTCCTCAATATTTAATCCATAACGGGCCGCTTTGAGGCGGTCTATGTCAATGGTGATGTAATGGCTGCTTGCAACGCGCTCTGCAAAAACAGACGTGGTACCCGGTATGTTTTTTAAGATGCGTTCGAGTTGCTCTCCAATGGACTGAATGGTATTTAAGTCAGGGCCTGCAATTTTAATGCCCACAGGGGTTTTTATTCCTGTGGCTAACATGTCAATGCGGGTTTTGATGGGCATCACCCAGGCATTTGAAAGTCCAGGCAGTTTAAGACGCAAAGACAGTTCCTCACGTAATTTATCCATGGTCAAACCTGGGCGCCATTCATTTTTGGGCTTAAATTGAATGGTTGTTTCGACCATCGATAAGGGGGCTGGATCGGTGGCAGTTTCTGCTCTGCCCATTTTACCAAATACCGTTTTGACTTCAGGGATAGTCGCAATGAGTTTATCTGTTTGTTGCAGCAGTTGTTGTGCCTTGCCGATGGAAATCCCAGGGAAGGTTGTGGGCATGTAGAGTAAATCGCCTTCATCAAGTTCTGGCATAAACTCATTACCCAGGTAATGAAGGGGTAAAAAACCAAGAAATACAATCAGAGTGGCTCCGGCTAAGATCATTTTTGGGGCGTTTAAACTGGCGTGTAATACAGGTTGATAAAGAGCGAGTAATACTCGATTAATGGGGTTTTCATGTTCTTGTTTGATTTTACCACGAATGAAATACCCCATAAGCACGGGAACTAAAGTAATAGAGAGTAATGCCGCGGCGGCCATTGCATAGGTTTTGGTATAGGCAAGAGGAGCGAATAATCGTCCTTCTTGTGCTTGCAAGGTGAAAACGGGTAGAAAACTAATGGTAATAATCAGTAAAGAAAAAAATAAAGGAGGTCCAACCTCGAGAGCTGCTTGTTCCATGATGTGCCAGCGATTCTTTTCTGTAAAAGCGTCATGTTCAAGATGTTTGTGGGCGTTTTCAATCATGACAATCGCGGCATCAACCATGGCGCCAATGGCTATGGCAATACCTCCTAAAGACATGATATTAGCATTAATGCCTTGAAGGTGCATAACCATTAACGCCAATAAAATGCCAATAGGAAGGCTTATGACAATAATTAATGAAGAACGAAAATGAAATAAAAAGACGACACAAATGAGCGAAACAACAATGAACTCCTCAGTCAATTTATCTTTTAAAGTATTAATGGCACGTTGAATTAAGTTTGCGCGATCATACGTTGTAATAATCTCCACCCCTTTGGGTAGACTGGCTTGCAATTGCTTTAGTTTTTCTTTGACATGGGCTATGGTTTGCATGGCGTTTTGCCCAAAACGCATGACGATAATGCCACCTACCGCCTCACCTTGACCATTTAGCTCGGTAATTCCCCGGCGCATTTGTGGGCCTAACTGCACCTGAGCGACTTCTTGTAGTAAAATTGGAATGCCATTTTTTCCGAGTCCTACTGGAATTTGCTTCATATCTTTTATGGATTTTAAATATCCTTTAGCGCGTATCATGTATTCAGCTTCTCCCACTTCAATGGCAGAACCCCCTGCTTCACGATTGCCACGTACAATGGCTTGTTTGACTTGTGCAAGAGTTAATCCGTAGGCGCGTAAC
Source organism: Legionella sp. PATHC035 (assembly GCF_026191115.1). NCBI lineage: Bacteria > Pseudomonadati > Pseudomonadota > Gammaproteobacteria > Legionellales > Legionellaceae > Legionella > Legionella sp. PATHC035. The sequence continues at coordinate 7,508 of NZ_JAPHOT010000002.1, forward strand.
CGATCGGGAGCTAAGATAATTTGATATTGCTTAACCATTCCTCCCGCGGTAGCTACTTCAGCAACACCAGGTACTTTTTGTAATTCGTATTTTAAAAACCAATTTTGCAGACTGGTTAATTGTGCCAGATCATGAGTTCCTGTGCGATCGACTAATGCATATTCGTACACCCAGCCCACACCGGTTGCATCAGGGCCTAAAGAGGGTTGGGCTCCCGTTGGCAGACGATTGGCAATTTGACTTAAATATTCCAAAACGCGAGAACGAGCCCAATACAAATCAACCCCATCTTGGAAAATAACATACACATAAGACACCCCAAAACCGGATTCACCTCGTACAGTCACAGCACCGGGTACTGAGAGCATCGAGGTAGTTAAGGGATAGGTCACTTGATCTTCAACTATTTGAGGTGCTTGTCCCGGAAACTCTGTTTTTAGGATCACTTGCACATCGGATAAATCAGGAATGGCATCGATTACAGTGTATTTTACTGTATAAATGCCGCCGAGTATGAGCATGCCGGTCATTAGTAAAGTTAAAAAGCGATTTTTAATAGACCAGCGAATAATGGCAGCTATCATTTAGAGTGATCGTCCTTGGGTAGTTTTTTTATCTTCATAATCATAAAATCAGTGTTCTTTTTTTCTAAATCAAATTGAATTAAGTCTCCGATTTTAAAATCATCCAACACAATTTCTGGTGACACTGAAAAATTCATTTTCATTGCAGGCCAATTTAAAGTAGGTATGGCATCGTGTTGTATCGTTAAAGAATGCTTGGCTGGGTTCACTTCTGTTATAGTCCCCAATCCCCTAATTATTGGATCAATTGATGCAGCAGATACTTGGTCACTCATGTTCTTTTTAGATGTTTGTAGCCGTTCAAGTCCAGTTTTTAAATTAGATTCTGAGTCCAGAAGAAATTGCCCGGAGATGACTACCTCCTCCCCACGCTTTAGTCCTGAGATAATTTCCACTTGATTTTCTGCTTCCATCCCTATTGTTATAGGGCGGACTTCAAATCGTCCTTGACCTAAAGCAACAATCACTCGGTCGCCTTGACTATTTCTAATTAATGCCTCAAGGGGAATATTGAGCACATTGGCTTTAGGTTGTGTAAGAATGACAATACTGACATACATATTAGGTTTTAACTGGCCATCCGGATTATCAAAGCGAAATCTGACTTTAACAGTGCGGGTTGTGGGATCTAATTGCGGATAAATGTATTCTACAGCACCTTTCCATCGTTTTTGTGGAAATGCAGATATTTTTGCTGTTGCGCAATCGCCAATATGGACCCAATTGGCTTGTTCTTCAAAAATCTGGGCAATCATCCATACACTGGCCAGGTCTACAAGACTCATCATCTCTATATCGGGGGTTACTCGCATGCCTTCACGAATATTCAACTGGGCCACAATCCCCTCTTGAGGTGCATAAATGGCGACTAATTGATTGGTCTTACGCGTTGTTTTGATTTCTTGAATTTGTTGTTCAGAGATGTGTAAGGCTTGTAATTTTTTATAGGAAGCCTTGATTAAGGCAGGATTTTTACTTTCTAGGGCGATCAAGTATTCTTCTTGAGCAGTGACTAGTTGGGGAGAGTAATATTGTAATAGAAGTTGGCCTTTTTTTACTGGTTCACCCACTGTTTTAACTACCAGATTTTTTACCCAACCGTCAGCATAAGTGTGAATGTGGCCAATTTCATTCTCATTAGGCTCTACATAGCCCACGGTATCCATTGTTTTTGCCAAATCAGTTTGTACTACAGGGGCAAGTCGAATGCCTAAATTATTAATAACGGCAGGTGAGATGTGCACTGTTGCCTCATTCTGATGTTCCTCAGCATAGACAGGAGTTAACTCCATACCCATACGTGATGTTCCAGGTCCTGGGTAGTGAATGGTTGGCTCCATGGCATCAATCCAATACATGGGTTTTTTATCCTTTTGGGACACGGTGGTGTTAGTGGTCCATCGTCCAAGAACAACGCCTAGAATCAGAGTAATGAGTGCAAAAGCGATTAATTTTTTGTTCATGTTGGCGTTCCTTCGAGATAGAGCAAAGTCGCATGAGCTTTTAAGCGATCTACTTGGAGTTGAATGTGTTCTAATTGGATGGTTAATTCACTGCTGTAGGCCCGTAAGACGGCGGTGAGTTCGAGCGTCGTATTTTGATAGGCGAGTAATGCTGCTTTGGCATTTTGTTTGGCTTCTGGAATTAATTGCGTGTTGTATAGCTGTTCGCGCTCTAAAAGGTGTTCCCAAGTAGTATATTGTACCGTAAGTGATTGGAGTAAATCGCGATAATGGATGTGTCTGTCCATTTGGGTGGCATTTAATTTATTAAGGCTTGCATTGAGTTGGCGGTCTTGGCGGTTGGCGGTAAAAAAGGGTAAATCCATAGTGACTTGAGCCGTCAGCATATCAGAGCGCGGCGTTCCATCGGGCATCCTGCCTTGTCTTAATCCATAACCTACACCCAATAGCCATCCAGGTTTGTATTGTTCTTTAGCATAAGCAACTTCAAAAGACGTGGCTTCCACATTGGCTGCATCTGCTTCTAATACGGGATGCTTCATCAGGTGGTTTTGTAATGTCGCCATGGAAGGCAGGGCAGACCAATGGGGCATCGACAGTGCTAAGGGACGCTGGACATTATTCATGCCAATCCAGCGTCCCAGTTGTGCTTTCAACACAGCAATTTGCTGTTTATTTTGAATCATTTGATTCTTTAATCGTGATAACTCCAACTGAACTTGTATCATATCCGTTTGGTTGATCTTGCCTGTGCTGTATTGCGATTGGGTGACTTGAAGCAGCTCTTTATACAGTGATTCATTAGTTTTTATGATGCGTAGGGCTTCGGTCCAGTAAAATAATTCCAACCAAACTTCTCGTACAGTACGGACCAGTGTCAGCTTTTGTTCTTCGATTTTAACGAGCTCAGTTTTGGCTAATGCGCGCGTTTGCTGTGATTTCATTTTAAGCGATTTGCCCCGCGCAAACTGTTGCTGAAAGCCTACTTGTACCATGGTCATTTCATCTTGAGTAAAGCTGAACGTATCGGTCGGAACATTAATGGTCCCAGCAGCTAATTGGGGGTCGGGTAGTTGCCCATCTGCTATCGATTGTTGTTTAAGAGCTTGGCTATTCGCGTTTAAACGTTGCAGTTCTGGAGATTTATTAATGGCTAGATGCTCTGCTTCAGTTAACGTCAGTGGTAGATTTTGTGCAAGCGCGAAGGATGTTCTCCAGAAGAGGTATATTATGGGTATGATTCTTAGTAGAACATCTTTTTTTTTCATATCCTGACCTTAAAGTCCCTTTACGTGTAAAATGAATGAGATGCGTAAGGATAATATTAATTCATTTTCTTCATATTATATAACCAAGCAAAAAATTCTTGATTAGAACATTTGAATTAAAGCATCCCTAACAACTCCAGTTCTCCTTTCCCCATTTCAGTATCGGCTTTTTCTGCCCTATATGGCTTGCACCAGTACGAAACATTTCTACAATTTACGCTTGTTTACCTAATGAGGCAGATAATCTAACGGATTAAGTCATGATAAGCTACCTACTAAGATTCTATTTATTAATAGTATATTGACGTATGTTGTCGCAGCGCGCAACAACAAGAGGATGGTTAAGGATAGGGGTAATTGCAATAAGTGTAATTTGTTTTTTATCAGGACTATAGTACCAAAATATACGGTAAGCTGTGGAGGTATTATTTTCTCATAGGCCTCAAATACCTCTTCTCCAGAAGGACCTTGCGCATAAGAGTACTGAGGAGTATTAAGACTAGGATGTCTTCCAAAAACCCCCAATGCTTTTTTAACGGCTTTACATCGCTTATGCAGCGAATAAATTATTTCCAATTGATTTAAGTATTGATCAGATTGAGAAGTAAATAACAATTGAACCATTGTTACTCGATTTCATCGTCAGCAAACTGAGAAAAGCCACCTCGATGAATCAGTTTTTTATTTTTGGCCTGTTCTAATCTTATGCGTACTTTACTTAGAACGGCTGTATTTTCAAAAAGCCATTTTTCTTTTGCAGGTATTTCAGCAAAAAGGCTCGAGTATAATGGTACCATTCGGTTCTTGGCGCATTGAAAAACCACTAATGCCTTTTTGAACCTAATGGAATACCCCTTTTAGAGTCTGGTGGTAGCATCTTACTAAAGTGGGAAAAATGTAATGTAGAAATGTTTATAAATAGTTCAATATATTTTGAAATTTCTATGCAGAGTCAAAGCCGCATTTGAATTGGCAACCAAGCTGAACAAGGTATATTAACAGTCGCTCCCAATCGTTAGAATATTTTTTGACAGAACCATTTTCCAACTAACCCAATAATAACTAGCCACAATAGTACAATAATGAAGGCAACAATCCAGTTTTTTGGTAGTAATTCACCTTTATCAATAGAAATCTCTGCAAGCCGATTGCAGTCATTCCAAACTTCTTGAGGTATTAGTTTAATAGCTAAGTAAATTCCTAAAGGGATAATGATTAAATCATCGAGCAATCCTAAAATAGGAATGAAATCAGGAATTAAATCTATGGGGCTCAATGCATAAGTGAGAGTTATCAGTACAACTAATTTAACTTTCCAATTAACTCTGGGATCGCGTTTAAGAAAATATAATACCCAAATATATTTTTTCATTGATACGGCAATTTTATTTGGCTTATTCATCTATGTCCCTGACGAGCAGTTTGGTCTTAAGCGGACCCATATTGATAACATTAGTAACATTAAAAGATTGCACCCATTAAGCATTAAATTGTTTTATGAAAACTGCCACCTATAACACCATTTTCTATTTGATATTCACTAAGCATTTTTTTATAAAAAAGTGCCATGTAAATACAACTGACAATAAAAAATGTGAGTAGTACTACTACGATGAATTGTTTGGGATTATTTATTGCTTTAAATTTTTGATAATAGCCATATACGCCCAACAAACCACAACTTATCCCCAACAAGAGCCCTGCTAGAATATCAGTCACCCAATGTGCATCTAACAAGAGACGAGCGAATAGTTCAGCGACAATCAATGCAGCAGCACCAATCGCCATCAGTTTACGTTGCGAATCATGAAATGCTGGGGCAATTAAAGCATATAAAAAAATGAGATAAGCACTAATTAATGTGACATGTCCACTGGGAAATGAGAAATTTTTTAGAGCGAGCGTCATATCACCTGGACGTGGTGAAGCAACCCCAATTTTAAATAAATAAGTTGTTATTACAGCAGAAGCTACTGTAAGGAAACAATAAAAAGCAGCGCGTTGTTGCTTTTGATAAAGCAACCATAAACAGATGATCCCAAATGTTGGTATGATTACTTTCTTATCGCCCAACAAGCATAGAAGTATGGCAATATTGTTGATTATATTATTACGTAGCGTATGGAAATAATTATAAGCTTCAATATTGAGAGAAAAACTTGATCCATGCGATTTTATGGCTAAAGCCAATAAAATAAATCCAACCACATTAATTAGAATCAATATAAAGTGCCATGATGGTTTTCTTTTTAAAAAAATGTTTTGATCTTGCATATTAGCTCTCTGTAGAAAGTTATTTGATATGCTATTATTATTCTTTTACACAACATTTTCCAAGAAGAGTTTCATACAACTAGTCAAAGAAAATCTCAAGGGAAAAATTTATTCTTAGTTTGCAGATCAGGCTTGATCCAATTAATTAACTAAAAGGACTATCTAATGGAGTTTCAATATATTGCAAATGTATATTGTAATGAGGAAAAAATTGCTACTCAGTCTGGCGATAACATTGAACATCTATACGTTTGGATGTTAGCACAAGTAAATGGGAATTTTGGAAATGTTCATGGTGAGATTGTTGATTATAAAACTAACGAAATTATTAAGACGTTCAACAAATCATATTTAGATTAATGAGAATTAATCTGTAAGATTATATTTATTTGTATTACTACTACACCTTAATGCCTAATTTAAAGGGATTTTCAAAGACAGCATCCTCCCCAAGTTGAGTTTCAATTTCCAATAAGCGATTATATTTGGCAATACGTTCTCCACGACAAACGGATCCTGTTTTAATTTGCCCTCCACCCATTGCAACAGCAAAATCAGCAATAAAGGCATCATTAGTTTCACCTGACCGATGGGAAATAACATAATTCCACTGTGCTTTACGGCACAGTTCAATAGCCTTAATGGTCTCGGTGACTGTTCCTATCTGATTGAGCTTGATTAAGGCCGCATTGCATGTTTTTTCTTTTATTGCGCGACTGATAAATTTAGGATTTGTAACTAAGATATCATCACCCACAATTTGTATTTTTTCTCCTAGCATGGCTGTTTGTTTTCGAAATCCATCCCAATCATTTTCATCCAGACCATCTTCAATTGAAACGATAGGATATTGTTTAATGCATAATTTATAAAACTCATTTAGATCCGCACTTGATTTTCCATCTTGTTCTGAAGTAGAAATATAGTATTGACCCTTTTTATAAAATGAACTTGCTGCCGGATCTAAAGCAATCGCCAAATCTTTTCCTGGCGCAAAATGAGCTTTTTCAATTGCTTGAACAATCAAATTCAAAGCTTCTTCATTGTTTTTTAATTGAGGCGCAAACCCACCCTCGTCCCCAACATTAGTGCTATACCCTTTATCATGTAAAATTTGTTTCAGACAATTAAATGTTTCGATTGAATAACGTAGACATTCAGTAAAAGTAGGTGCGCCAATTGGGACAATCATAAATTCTTGAACATTCAGATTATTATCCGCATGTTTACCGCCATTAATAATGTTGATCATCGGCATAGGTAACTTTGTTTGACCAATTCCGCCAAGATAAACATATAAGGGCATATCACATGCTTTTGCAGCAGCACAAGCTATTGCTTGCGACACGCCGACTATAGCATTTGCCCCTAAAATGGATTTATTTTCGCTGCCATCTAAATTGATCATCAGATAGTCAAGTTCAGATTGATGAGATACTGGATTCTGGCCAATAAGAACAGGAGCAATAATACGATTTATATGATCAACAGCCTTAAGTACCCCTTTTCCTTGATAGCGATGAATATCATTATCACGCAACTCAACCGCTTCGAATTTCCCTGTCGAAACACCTGATGGAACGCTCGATGTACCAACAATGCCATTTTTTAAATAAATATGTACTTGAATAGTCGGATTGCCACGCGAATCTAAAATCTCAGAAGCGCGTACTGATTCGATGTGGGTCATTATTTTAGTATCCTTGCTAAATAATAAATTTAAATCACGATCTCAATGTAGCAATTAGTCGATGAGGATGATGTAATAAATCCAGTGCTTGAAATATAGATGGCAACATAAGGTTAGCAGACATAATTGAGTCAATTGCTGCACCTTCATGACTTAGAATAACAATTCCTAACGCAGAATCCTTAAGAATATAACTATCATTTTGTCCATTTCCGATTACAACAGTCTCATTGGAATTTAATTGCTGCAAGTATTGTTGCTTAGCAATTGCTTGATTTTCTGGAGGCAAAATAGTTAGGGTACAATTGATGCCAGCAAGTTCTGTTTTAGCTGTACCAAAACTATCACCAGTAATAATATGAATTTCCAAATGCTTAGAAAGAGCGTTTAATATAGGGGTAATACCCTTTAATAATTTTCCATCAACCGCCAACGTGCCATTATAATCAATTAAGGCATAGTTTAATTTTAGTGCGCTAAATCCTGGAATATTGATTTGTAGCATAGATGCCTCAAGTTACATTGTTATTTTATTTAAGTTGGTTCTTGACAATCCATAATAAAGGGACGGCTAACAATTGAATGAGCAAAGAAAAAATTACCAATGAAGGTATAGAGATATCATAGAGTACTCCCATTAAAAAACTGCCCAAAAACCAAAAAATCCCAAATCCCGTATTAAATACCCCATACGCAGAACCACGTTGTTCTTTAGGTACCATATGAGCAATAATGGCACGCATTAATGATTCATGGGCACCAACACCAATACTCCATAAAATTACTCCAATTAAAGCTAGCTTAAAACTCCCTAAAAACACTAAAGGTGCAAAAAAGCTGGATACACTAGTTATTAGAATTAAAATTAAAAAACCCTTCCGATCATAATAGTGTCCCAATAGGGGTGCTGCTATTACATTAGCTCCCATCGCAATCGAGTAAAAAACTGGAATCCACATGGGTGACAATAACGCAGTTTTTTGAAAATGATAAGCCATTAATGGAAAATCAGCATAGCCTGCTGCGATTAATGAGGCACTTGTTAAATAGATCCAGTAAGAAGTATCCATCCCTTTTGCTTTAATGTTATCATGTTCTACCTCTAAAGACTGGGGATTAGGATAAAGCCATCGAGCAAATCCGAGTACTGTTAACGCCAAAAGTGCGGGAATTAATAAAAGTGCGAAACTTTCTTGATAACTACCTTTGAAATACAATACCAAGGCTATAATAAGAGGGCCTAACATGGCACCGGTTTGGTCCAGCGCCTCGTGTAATCCAAATACCCACCCCATACCCATTTTTTGCCCTGCGTGGGATAACATCGCATCTCGTGAAGGTACTCGCATGGCTTTGCCCATTCGTTCAATTATCATAAGCACTGCTGCAATCCACCAGTGATCTGCGAGTGCTAATAAAGGGACCGCCAACAAATTACAAACATAACCTAAAATGGTGATTGTCCAGTACTTACCCGTGCGATCGGCAAGATAACCAGATACGATACGTAATGCATAGCCAACCAATTCGCCGAATCCTGATACAAATCCCACGATTGCGCCATTTGCACCTAAAATGGCTAAATAGGGTCCGGTGATACTTCGAGCACCCTCATAGGTCATATCAGCAAATAAACTAACAACACCAATTAAAATGACGAACTTTAGTGCCGTTTTTTTTGATATATCTTCTTTTAATAAAGCGTTCATAGTATATGCTATCTCACAATAGTAATGGCACAATGAGCATAGATCATTACTTGTTTTGCAACAGATCCTAATAACCATCGCTTGAAATAGGTATTGCCTCTATGTCCCATAACAATATGGTCCACCTCTTTTTCTTCAGCTACATAAATAATTTGCTCTGCCGGATGCCCACCTTTTATTTCAAAATTCAACTTTAAGGACAAAGACGCAGTAGCCTTAGCTTGAAGTTTTTTAAATAACTCTTCATATTGTTTTTCGGCGGCCTCAACAATAGCTTCTGTTTCTTCATCTTCTGGTGGTTCAGGTATGCGGGCTACAGACAATACAGTAATCTTGGATTTAAATTTTGCAGCGAATTCAAGAGCGACATCAAAAGCCTTTTCAGCTTGCTCGGATCCATCATAAGGCACTAAAATGTGTTTCATCATCATTGGTTCCTCACTAATTATTTTTAGTCGATTCAATTGGTTTTGTTGTTATAGTTTTCTGTTTTGGACGCGTTATTTTGTCTTTATTTTTACGCAATAAGTGGTGAGGCATAAAAAATAAGTTAGCGATTATAGTTGGAATAATAGCACTGCCAACAACTACAGAAATAAGATAGGAATATTGCTTTGTATCGATGACGCCATGTGTTAATCCATATAAAGCGGAGATACTCCCAAAGGTCAGTCCCGTAGACATCAGTAATGTAGTGTAAATTCCCTCACCTCGATTAGAACCAAAGAATCGTGTTACAGGGTACACTCCAATGGTTTTGGTTATTATTTTACCAAAAAATAATACTGTAATAATGAAAGGAGCACTTATTAAAGCCGGTACTGACACATAGGAACCAACTCGTAGGAAATAAAAAGGGGTTAATAACCCAAAAGTTACCGTACGTAGTCGACGAATGAGAGTATGCTCTTTTCCAACAGTGCCTGCAAGTACCATCCCCACTAAATAGGCTGGAAGTACGGCCTCACTTCCAGCCCACACTGCAAGAGCCCCTAATCCAAACAAACAGGTTAGTAAATATTTCGTTTCAAATTCAGAAGGTCGGTTACCAAATAATTTAAATAGCTGTTTCGTTACTTTGGGAAGAATAAAGCAAACAATAAGTGTAGTGAAAAAAAAGATAATCGTTTTTAACCCAAAAGGTGAAAACAACAATCCTAATGCAAGCACTGTTCCAAGATCAGTAACAAAACAAGCAGCAAGAACTGTTTTCCCATAATCGGTAGCATTAAGCCCAAACTCCAACATGACTGCATATACTACCGCGACTGAAGTTGTTGACAGAGCAATCCCCGTTAATAAACTCGCCTCAATGTTCCAATGAAGACCATAGTATGCAAGGGCTGCACAACCTAAGAATGGCGCGAAGAAGCTTATAAGTCCTATAAGAGTGGCTTCTTTCCATTTTGCTTTAAATACAACAGGATCAAGCTCAGCACCTGCTAAAAAGGTCAATAAAATAGCACCAGCTCCAGCCAGAAATTGTATCCATATTTGGCTGGGATCCAAGAGCAGTGATCCTAACCAGGTTCCTATAATAAGTTGCGCCACTATCCCAACAAAGATCTCAGATAGGGCGGTTGCAATTCCTAAAAAATATGAGATCATTGAAGAAATCAATGCCAATCCAACCCATAGAGTCGCAAGGATAAGAATTTGATTCATGTAGTCCCTTACTTAATATGTTACGGTTCGAGCACGGTTCTATATAACTAATTGACGTTTAACTTCTTTAAGATTTAGTATAGTCCGAATCCTTATGACTAAGACATTAAAAATTTTAGATTTTAGATATTTGATTTTGCTTTCCAGAAGACGATATGTTCTGTTTTAATAATCTTACTTAAATACTCTAAAGCAATTTTGATCTTATCTTCAGTATCAAAAAACTCAATAATAATAGGTAGTTCCCATATGCCATCCACTATAGACATGTAGTGCTCACCGGTATCACCAAAACCCTTAATTGCACGAAACATGGTGATACCGCGGATTTTTGCTTCATTTTCTAAATAATCAAATATATTTCGAATAAAGCGTGATTTTTCAAGCATATAAACTCTCACGATAATGACATCAACGGATTCAATTAAGTTTTTCATATCATCCACCCTGTTTTTTGATTTTGTGGTTATTTGTATAATTATAATCCATTTAATGTTTTCTGTTATTGTATTGAATTAAAGTTATTTTTCTCATAAATTCGGTTAGTTAGTAAACTTCCCAATAAATTGTGGCAAGGTATAACCGAAGTGACAAAAGATCAAAGCATTTTAAGAACTACCTGCTCGTTGTCTATTAGTGAATCTATTAGACTTAGTGTATGACTATACCTCCATTAAAATCTGAAGCTAAAGTAAAAGAAGAGTCGGAAACACCGTTCGTATCCTCATTGCTATTAGTAATTGAAAAACTAATTACCCAATTGCAGCAACAAGGTGACCAAATTGAGGAGTTGCTCCGCGAAATTCGTCACTTTAAAAAATTAAGAAAGAGTATTGCAAGTGCAATGAGCTGAAGTTGGCTACATTCGGTTTGTGTCGCAAGCGATTGCATACGCCTCCTTCAAGAAGGTATGTCTTTTATCAATGTCGGTTTAAGAACTCAAGAGGAAGTACCTGCAGCAAGAAAAAACCCATTACCTAATTAGCCATCAGCAGTTAGATTGATTGTTGGCAGGACTTGATTTTTCACCTGATGTTAGAGTTTTCCAATTTTGATTCAATCGCTTATCAGAGATCTTGCCCTTTCAGTAAAGTGTAAAAAATATAGTGGTAAGGACGGATGATAGTATTGTGTGCCTTGATAAAAATCGTCAATTGCAGTCATCAGAGTTTACTGTATATCTAAAATTCAGCTCAACTCTGTTGTACAATTAGAGTAAATTGCTCGTAATCGTCCGTTGTTACCTATGGATGACTATAAAGCATTTTAGAATAAACTTCGTTATAAGCTCTGCTTATATCAGCCATATTATTCCAAACACCTTTTATATTATCAAAATTAGTTAGACACTGTTTCTCCATGATATCTAATACATTACTCAGATAATTTAAAGTTATGTAACCATTTTTAAATAATACTTCTATATTTTTTTCTAATAACTTTTCTGGGTTATAATAATACATCAATGCTGTAGAAGGCATAGAGGTAATTTTTTGAGTTGTTTTAACATTAAAATTCATAACTTCTTTGTATAGTTCTTCTAAAGGGTTAATACCTTTAATCTGATAATATAAAATGGCCATAATAACTTTCCTTGTATTGCAACGCACAATATTAAAAATAGTATTTAAAAAAGATTTGTCAATCTTCCGTCAGTTTTTAAGCATTTTTTGAAATATGTAATGAGTATCTGCTTTATTATCATCGGCTCTTTTAGTACTGTCATCATTAACCCAAGCATAGATAATTATTTTACTTTGCTTGATGGTACCTAAAAAATAAGCGATATTGTTGAAAAAATTTAGCTTGAAACCAGTGTTTGTGATTAGTTCCTAATGTTGAATCTTGTTGATGCTCCGAGGCGAGCGGATCGATAGGTATTTATTGTATCATTCATTATTAGTGCTGCACCTAACCCAAGTATAAAAACAATCAACAATAACGCTTGTTTCCCGGTGTTGGTGTAATAAAAAATCTGATCAGTCAAGTGTTCCAAATAACCGTTTTCTTCTGCAGCCTGAGAAATTAAAAAAACACCAAACAAATAAAATATCACTTCCGGTTCAATAGCAGTGAGAGCGTGTAGTGGTGTTATTTGTTGAAACAATAAAGTAACAATGGCACCGATAGCCATTATTGTCCAGATAGGGATAACGACGCTTGTCATTCTGCGCAATGCAATTGTAATTAGTACAATCAGAAGAATAATTACCGCAACAGGCATTTCTTTTTATCCTTAAATGATAAGCTCTACCTTGGTAGTGATTAGAATCAGTATTAAAGTTATTCCTTTAATTTATTGATAAATGCATTTCAGCGACAAATATTTGTCATATCCAGACCGTTAGTTGGGTTATAAATAGGGTGGTGTGTATTTTCTTAGAAAAAAAGCACTTATTTGTATAAAAACCCATGTCAAAATCTAAATATCGCTAACTTATTAAGTTTCCCCTATTTAATAAAGAATTCATTTGTTTTTTTTCTTTACGGTATATTTGAATTTCACAATTGCAAGATTGACTTCAATACTTGCTTCGGTTTCAGAAGTATCTAATTGTTCCGGAACAACTAAATCAGAAATTAAGTCCCCTGTTTTTTGCATAAGCTCTTGGTATTTTGGTGAGTTTTGTGGGGTTTGTGGTATTGCCTTAATCGTGCGTGATATTTCTCTAACTTTTGTAAAAGTATCTATAATGGCTAAAGTGGTTTCTGTTGCTTTCTGGCTTTTTAATATTGTGGCCAGCATATATAAGCCTTTTTCAGTAAAGGCTGTAGGTAGTTTTGTCTTACCACCTTTTATTGAGGTCGCAAATTGCGACTTCAATGGCTCCCACTCTTCGTGAGTTAACTCAATGAGATACCCGGCTGGGAATTTTTCAGGATTTCGACTCACCGCTTCATTTATTCTTTTAGTTTCTACATTATATAACTCAGCAACATCACTATCGATAATGACATGTTTGTTGCGAATCTCAATGATTTTTTCCTCTACAACAAACTCATTTATATTCACACTAAATCCGCCGTTGTTAACTAATACGGTATTATATGATTAGTAAAATTTTATTCCCAGAGGAATTGTCAGGAGCTGTGGATTAAATATTTTATATCTTCTGGTGATGTGATATTGTTTTGAGGTGGATAACAAACACTCAGATTCTTATAGAATGACACATGGTGACGATCTCGCAGATTAATTTTGCGTTTAAGTGTCAGTCTATAAGATTTGTTGAGTTAAACCGCCGAATTTGCGATAAAGAATTATGAGGTTTATATTAAATTTATCATGAGCAGTTGAGATAAGTGAGATGTACTTATGTTGTCATTTCCATATATTTCATGGTCATCTGAATGGATTTTTGCATCGAATCTTTTCTTATTCATGAGTTTATACGGTTTTTTTGCAAAAGTTGCTATAGTTATCCATGCCCCTCATTAATTTACAAAGGCTATTAAAATTTCATAATATTTATCTTCATATTACTGCCAACTCAACTGGAGGATCTCCATAGTGGGTTACCCATTTAGATAAAAGTGTTGAGAATACATTTAATCGTCCAAAAATCACAGCGTGGACAATTAATAATGTTCACTCCAGTTAGTCTTAGCATTAAGTCATTGATTTTTTCTTTTTCAAAAAAATGAACGTGACAATATAAGCCAGGAAGAAGAGCAACTATTTAAAGATTTATCTCAACAGATGCTTGGTTTTTCTGGTGATAACATTGAGCGATTGATCCAATCAGGTGCACTTGTGGAGGTACTATATAATGAGCACAAATAAAACATATAAAAGTGATGTTTTTGAGGCCGTACATGAAACTGTCATTGATATGTTTGATGCGGGTGTTATTGATAAAAAAACAATGCGGCAATTTGATCGCGCCTGCTTAACCCCGATACATGAATTTTTACCTGCAGAAATAAAGGCCTTGCGTGAACGAGAAAATGTGAGCCAACCCATATTTGCGTATTGTCTTAATGTATCTAAAGATCTTATTAGTCAATGGGAGAGGGGGCTTAAAAAACCAGAAGGTACTTCTTTAAAATTGCTTTCGTTAATTGAAAAAAAAGGGTTGAATTCCATATTATAGGCATTAAGTCTGATTTATTTTCAAATTAGATTTACTCGTATCCTATGGTCACGGTTATAAGTGATGGACTGATTTAGCTAACTTCAGACAGGATGGAAACTAAAACCGACCTTTAAATTTCGCGTTTATTCAATTATTAGAGGTTATTTAATGTAAAGTTAACCTGGAATTAATCACGTCTGTATCAACAAAAAATACGTATTAAATTAAGTCGAGTATATCTATTATTCATTTCGGTTTAATAAATTCCATGAAAAAGCACTCGATTGACTCTTGATGGATGTTTTCACTGATTAGAAAGCAAAACTTAATTGTTGTGAGGGTGCTTGGGGCAATATATTATTTAAGATGGATGCAGACTTTGTATTCTTGTGTTCCCATTGGTTGAATCTCTTAATGGTTTTGGCAGCAAGTAATTCGTTCTTCTCTTTGATATAAACCATGATTAGTAACAGATGCAGCATCAGATGATTATCGCAGGTTATGGTTTTAAGCTGATATCCTCGAAGGTGGCGAATTTTAGCCAAGGCGCAAAAGTGCTCAAATCCCTCACTAAAATCGGTAAAGGCCAAAGTGCGGCTTTGTCCGAGCCTTGATTTAATACGGCCATTGATTAAGGTGATAATCCAATCGTCCAGCAAATCTTTGCTTAAACGAATCACATAATAGCGTGACCCTTTTTCAAAACGGGCGGCGTGATAGTATGCTTTCGGAGCACAATCGATCAGGAGCAAAAAGGGCGGAGTAGTGAACCAAGGGCGCATTAAAACAAGGCCAGGTTGGCGATACGTTTTAAGCGCTCAGGATTGTCTTCCACATAAATGGCGGTGGTGACAATGTTGGCGTGTCCAGCCAAGCGTGAGACGGCTTTGATATCGGCACCCTGTTCAATGAGACGGGTGATAAAGGTACGCCGACCGGAATGCGAACTTGCCCCATGAATTCCAGCTTTATCATAAAGCGACTTAAACCATTTTTGTAAGGTATTGGCGGTAAACCGGCTTTGGCGCTGGGTTTGAAACAGGGCCTTGTTGCGGGGCATGTGCTTCAACTCATTTAAATGGGCTTGCAAGACTTCACGGATTTTTTTATGGGTCAGATAAGCATGACGCTGTTTTTCGCCTTTGGTCATGGACCGTTTCAAAATGAGCTCATCCAATAATTGATAATTGGAATTGGCCACATCGGCAATGGTGAGCGAGGCAATTTCTTTGGCACGTAGCCCTAATCCAAACGAGCAATAAACGAGGGCTAGATTACGTGTGCCCATTTTACCCACTTTAGCTACTAACAGCAGTAATTTAAATTCCGCTTCACTCAAAACCTTTGCTTTTCCTTCACGCGCCATCAAAAACCCATTAACACCCTGATTTATTATCATTTTATACAAATAAGGATGTGTTTGCAAAAGTAAAAAATGCCAATCACTTACAACCTGTAAGTTTTATCTTTATTTGGCAGGAAAATTTAAACTTTAAATGACAGACTTTAAATGGCAGATTGACTAAATTAAATATTTCTACTATTCTAGAAGTATGGATATAAAAAACTCACTAAAAATATTTGACGCCCTTTCTCAAGAAACTCGCTTGCAAGTGTTTCGGCTACTTGTTCAAGCAGGGCCAAACGGATTATCCGCTGGTGCAATTGGGGATGAGTTGGGTATTTTACAAAATACCCTATCATTTCACTTAAGCCATTTGTCTAATGCCGGAATTGTCACGTCCTATCGCCAAGGGCGTTATGTATTTTATTCTGCAAATTTTGTGTTAATGCGCGATTTTATCGCCTTCATGGTTCAGGATTGTTGCAGTAAACAACAAGTTCAAATTCAACAACCTGGGACAGACGATTGTCTGGTTATAAAATTAAATGATTGCTGTAATTCTAAAAGGAGTAAGTCATGAAACGTTTTCATATTCATATTGATGTTGACAACCTTGCTGATAGTATCCGTTTTTACAATGCTCTATTTGGAGCAGATCCCGTAAAAGTTAAGTCCGATTATGCCAAATGGATGCTGGAAGATCCGCGTATTAATTTTGCCATTTCAACTCGTGCTGGAAAACATGGCGTGGAACACTTGGGAATTCAAGTGGATGATGCCACTGAATTAGATGCACTGAGAAACCAATTTTCAGAGGCTAATATTTCAACCCATAGCGATGGTGAAACAACCTGTTGCTATGCCAAATCACAAAAATCATGGGTGAGTGACCCTAACGGAATTGCATGGGAAGCCTATCATACCATGGAGGATGCTCAATTTTTTTCTGGAGATAATACAACTGAAGGCTCGTGTTCAATGTCCACCAAAAAAACATCAACCTCTTGCTGTGATGTACAATCAAAATCAACCGGATGTTGTGATTGATACGTACTGAGCCAATTAAATTATTATTTCTTTGTACAGGTAACTCTTGTCGGTCCATTATGGCTGAGGCAATAACTAATTATTACTCGAATGGCCGCTATCTGGCTTTTAGCGCAGGCAGCATCCCGACTGGAAACGTACATCCGAAAGCGATAGAAACTCTTGCTCGTCATGGTATCAAACCGAATACACCTCGCAGTAAATCCTGGAATGAATTTAATTCAGAATCTATTGATTTAGTCATTACTGTCTGTGACCAGGCAGCTAGTGAAAGCTGTCCTATTTTCCCTGGTCAACCAAAAAAACTCCATTGGAGTATTCCTGATCCTGCTAAAGCAGAAGGATCTAAGATGAAAATAAATACAGCATTTGAAGCGGTATTTAATCAACTAAAACAACAAATAAAAAAGGAGCTGTTGTCATGAGCACGTGCAGCACTCGTCGCCTTTCTTTTTTAGATAGATATTTAACGTTATGGATTTTCCTGATTATGGGTTTAGGCGTTGTTATCGGATCTATTTTAACCGACATGCCACAATTTTTAAATTCCCTATCGATTGGTTCCACCAATATTCCTATTGCGCTTGGCTTGATTTTAATGATGTACCCACCCCTGGCTCGGGTAAAATATGAAGAATTACCGCTGGTCTTTAAAGATTGGCGAATTCTATTGTTGTCCTTAATTCAAAACTGGCTTATCGGGCCATTTCTCATGTTTGGTCTTGCTGTTTTATTCTTACATGGATATCCCGAATACATGACTGGACTCATTCTCATTGGTTTGGCTCGATGTATTGCCATGGTAATTGTCTGGAATCAGCTGGCTGAAGGCGATAATCAATATGTTGCGGCTTTAGTGGCGTTTAACAGTATATTTCAGCTACTTTTCTTTAGTGTCTATGTCTGGTTTTTTCTAACCGTTTTGCCACCCCTTGTTGGCATGACGGGACAAATGGTTCATATCGATTTTATGACTGTTGCTGAAAGCGTCTTCATTTATCTTGGAATTCCTTTTTTATCAGGATTTCTGACTCGCTTTATACTGATAAAGAGAAAAGGGATAATGTGGTATGAAACTAATTTTTTACCAAAAATTTCTCCCATTACTCTAATAGCCCTATTGTTTACTATACTGGCGATGTTTTCTTTGAAAGGCGCGATGGTATTGCAACTTCCATTAGATGTAATTCGAATTGCATTTCCTTTAGCTGTTTATTTTGTTGTGATGTTTTTTGTCAGTTTTGCGATGGGGAAGCTCATCGGGGCTAACTATCAAAAAACAACAGCAGCTTCATTTACTGCTGCCAGTAATAATTTTGAATTGGCTATTGCTGTTGCAATTGCCACCTTTGGGCTTAACTCCGCCATTGCTTTTACAACTGTGATTGGCCCACTTGTTGAGGTGCCGATTCTTATTTTACTAGTAAATATTGCATTGTGGTTGCGCCAACACTGGTTTTATAAAGCAAATCATACGGGGTAGGATTGATTAAACTGGTTTACTTTCAAATCTCTCGGATTTACTCGTAACGTGATTAAAGGCAAAAATGAACATGCAATCAATAAGAGAATTACTAGAGGCTAAGCAAATCATAATTTATTTTTCTACAGTTATTGTAGCAATCATAATTGCTTTGCTCGTGCCGGCCACGAAAGTTTTTGCGAGCAGTGTAAACCTTGCATTAGCTCTGATGCTGTTTGTAACGTTTCTACAAGTGCCGCTTGCTGACTTTAAGCAAGCATTAGTGAAGTTTCGTTTCCTCATGGTTCTATTTCTAGTGAACTTCATGGTGGTCCCGTTAATTGTAGTGGCGTTAGTCCAATTTCTTCCCATCGATCCAATGGTACGACTTGGTGTGCTATTAGTTTTGCTCACTCCGTGTATTGATTATGTCGTAACTTTTGCGCATATTGGACGCGCCGATGCTCGACTACTTTTGGTGGCGACACCTGCGCTTCTTATCTTACAGATGCTGCTTCTACCTATCTATCTTGGACTATTCCTTGAGGAAAGCGCTGCTCACTTGGTTCAACCTGGCCCATTTGTCGAAGCCTTTATATGGATAATTGCTATTCCGCTTGTGCTCGCAGCACTTACACAAGCGTGGGCTAATCGAAAATCGATGGGCAAACGGGTTTTAATAGCACTTGGATTGCTGCCCGTACCAGCGACAGCTCTTGTGTTATTCGTGGTCATTACGTCGGTGGTACCGCAGCTCGGTCTTGAGGCAGACTCAGTTTTAAAAGTAGTTCCAATCTACATTGCCTTTGCTATTATTGCTCCCTGGGCTGGATGGTTTATCGCTCGAATCTTCCGCTTGGATGTGCCTTCCAGCCGATCTGTAGCATTCAGCGCAAGTACTCGCAACTCTCTTGTTGTCCTACCGCTTGCTTTTGCGATACCAGGCGCTGTTCCTATACTGCCGGCAATCATTGTCACTCAGACACTTGTGGAGTTGATAAGTGAACTGTTCTATGTGCGCTTAATTCCTAAACTAATGAACTCATAATGCTAACCTACTCATACAATTAAGTATTGTTGGTTAAGACAGCCGGTTGTCGTAATTCTCGTTTTTTGACATAAGTATTAAGACCGATATGAGGCTAAGAGCTGCCCAGCAGTTAGTTTATCTGAATTAAGTATCGCTTTATTTTCAAAAAGTAAAGCGTCTCTCTTTAAGGGGTTCTTTGCAGGAAGGTACGAAATTTCCCACAGACCCCATATAACCCTTTACCAGTCTAGGTTTTAGCTAATAAATTGATTTTTTCATTGCTTACCAATTTTTTTATAAGTTCTTGTAAATTAAGACATTCATGATCGTTATAAAATTCATAAATTCCAATCAAATTAACATGTAGCCATGCAACGGGGGATAGACGAATTATTTTCAAACATTCTTCCTCCATTTTGTTCTGTTTGTAATGCTCATAAAGTCCAGTCAGAAGGGATGCATTGTAAAAAATAATACAGTTGGACAGTAATCGTGCGCATTCGTTATTAATGGTTAGCTCAATCTCGGTTTTTCCAGCTAATTTCCTGCTACTAATCCTTGCGATAGCGGCTCTGAGCTGGTGGTATGACTCACCCCGATTTAAAGAACGATGAACTGTTTTACGCATCCCTTCATCATCAATATAATCAAGCAGGTACAGTGTCATGATGACTTGATCCAGTTCTATCAATGCCCGTAACGTATCATTAGATTGGTATGACGATAATTTTTTGACAATAGTACTTTGGCTGCTCTTTTTCAGTCCCAATGTTGCCATGATTCTTAAAATATTGTCCCACTCTTTAATGATTAACTGCACATTCACTTTCTTACTTGGTTTTACCAGAAGTCCTTCATAATCCTTTGGATCATCAAAACTGACCAGGTTATTCCTCGCTTTTTTATCCAACTGGGTAAATCGTGGCATAAACCGGTATCCGAAAAGAAAGAGTATGATGAAATTCACGCGGTTTATACTGTGCATGTCCCCAGATATAGCGGCGATTTCAATATCGCTTGTATTACTATTGAGCATATCAAACAGATAATGGCTTTCATGCTCGTTTGCACCGATAATTTTAGTACACAGGGGTAACCAGTTCGCGCATAAGGTGTAAGCAGATACACCTTGCCCAAACCCAAAATATTTTGTTGAAAATCGCGCCATAATGGAGTTGAATTTTGTCTCAAGCTTTTGGCCGTCTATGCTCGCATGGATTCCGTAATCAGCAAGCGTATATTTTTCAAATATGGGGAGTTTCTTCAAACGATTCATAACCACATCACTGGCTTGTGTTAAGGTCATGTGTCGAATAAAATCAGCGTAAGTTGACTTGAGGTCATGCTCTTTAACATCGCTAATGTCTTTCATTTTGTCAATATCAATACCAGTGCCCTTAGCAACCAGACAGGCCGACAATACAGACTCATCGACTTGCTTTTTACTGCCTGATGGCAATATATGAGTAAATTTTTTCATAAAGTCTGTCTGGCTATGCGTAAACTGTATAATTTTAGCAATACTGGTTAGGGGCATGTTTTCATAAAAAGGATTATTAACACCATCATCTGATTTTTTATAAGGTAAAGTCCAACGAATTACCTCTCCTTTTTTATTGTGCTTCAGTTTGATTTTTTTGTTTTCGCCAGAAGTAATCTTATCATTGACCTCTTTGTAGCGCGGCCCTAATCGGCTTTCAAGCTCTTTAAGAAGGTCGTTGATATTATTTGCCAGCAGCTTATTCTCCAACTGTTTAATGATAGATTTCTTGTTTTTATCCCAGTCTTGCTTTGGGTGCAGCTCATCATTTAAGGCACGGTACGATAAGCTATTATAAATGGTGACTGATCCTGACTTGATGCCCTTTTCAATCTGAAGGTACAGCATTACTTCGTATTTGTCTGCATCAATGCACTTTGTTTTTTTGCTGGTTGTACCCAATCTGATTTTTTTAATAACATGGCGTCGCAACAGCTTGGGTATAAATTCAATTGGAATATCTTTGAATTGATAAGAGCTGAACACTTTATTACTGGCATAGTGTCCCTTCAAAAAGGTAATTGCTGCTTGTAGTTCCTTGTTTTTGCTCTGAAAATCCAATGCCTTAAATGCAGCACGTGTATTAAGCTTAATTGTAGGTGCTATTTTTTTATAGTATTCCCAGCGATAAAATTCGGGTGTGAAATTTGGTTTTTTTATTTTTCGTATAAACTGTTGAAATTTTTCTTGAGGCACAATCTCATAGGCTTTTGTTCGTATGGCGTTGTCTGCAACTTTCTTATTATTTACCAGCGATAAAATCGCAGCGGCAGTATCACGATGATCTTTATCATCATCCTTGGCATTAAGTATTGCTTCGGCTTGGTACTCTTCTGCTTCACCTGCGTAGAGATTCACTTTGTGAGTAAAGCTGCTGATTATATGATCACTTATTTTTAAATAACGATTGTACGCGTAACACATGAGATACAATCTGGATAAATTCTTTTGTTTCATAGCGCGTAATCCGTAAACCGTGTGGTATACAGCCAAGTCAGCATAGTGGATTATATTTTGCTCTGAAATATCCAGTTCTTTGATGATTTCAATGGATTTTTGATAGAGCGATGAGAGAAATTGATGCTTTTTGACGGAAGCGTTAATCTCTGCTGTTGTAAAATCTTTCTGGTCTTTTTTTAAAGTCGTCAATTGATAAAACAACTCATCTTTTTCCAGGAACTCAGCCAATAGTTCCCTGAAAGGCTTGTCCATTAAGGTATATATCTTGTTACTTAATCTATTTTTTTCATTGTTTAGTGCCTCAGAAACCATTTCTTGCAATGTAGTATAGGATGGCCTAATAATCTTATGCTGATGGAAGTATTCCAGAAGAGAATCAAACACGTATTTTGGCACAGCATGCTGCTTCATCAATTCTCTGGCATAACGCAGTGCTTTATCTTTGTGATGACTCGAATAAATAGATGCATTATATTTTTTCAAAATGGCGTTACGATTATCATAGTGATGCCGCTTGCTTACTTTTGTTTTGGGAAATTTTTCTGAAGGAAAATATGTCTTGATTACATACCAGGTATCCTGTCTGTTCCCCTGAAACGTGATATGGTGAAAATAGTTTGTGATTCTAAAAAATCCAATTTGCAGAATATAATTGATCTTTTTGGGAACGTTATCAAATGAGTTAAGGTATGCTTTATCCTCTTCATCTAGCTCAAACACAAACGGACGGTCCTCATCTTCCAAAACAGGTATTGTGTAGAGCTTATTAAAATCGTCATCAGAGAGTATGTTTAGTCTGGCCATAACCTTCGTTTTAACAAAAACCAAATTGTATCATAAGCGATCATATAAGACCATATAAAATGCTATTGTGATATTATTGATAAACACCTTAAGAGAAAAATCAGTAAAAATAGAGTGAGCATTGTATGATTTATGGGTACGTTCGGGTGAGCACCCAAGAGCAAAACGTGGATAGCCAAAAAAACAGTATCAGTCGCTACTGCATCGATCACAAACTGATGGTTGATGAATGGATAGAGCTTGAAATGTCATCGCGCAAATCGACGGCATTACGACGTATTGATGAACTGTTGAGTAAACTACAACCTAATGACGTGGTTATTGCCTCAGAATTATCAAGGCTTGGGCGATCTATCAAGGAAACGCTCAATACAATAGAAATAATCATAAAAGAGAAGCAATCTCGACTCATTCTTATTAAGCAAAATCTGGATTTAAATCCCAGTGATTCCAGTAATATGAGCAATAAAATACTCATCACCGTATTTTCGATGTTAGCTGAATTAGAACGCGATTTTATTTCAGAACGAACTAAAGAAGGGCTTCGTGCCCGTGTTGCCAAAGGAATTAAACTCGGCAAACCCAAGGGTAGCATACAGGCATCTATGTATGATAAAGACCGGGAAAAAATTTTCAATCTTTACCAATTGGGCGTGCCTTTACAAAAAATCATTGAAATTCATCTTGGGTATGGGAAGTATTTATCCCTTAGGGACTATATCTGTAAACGTAGATTGGATGAAAAGAAATAGAATTGAGGCAGTCTTGATGGAATTTATGAATTTTATAACGATCAGGAATGTCTTAATTTACATGATCTTATAGAAAAATTAGTGAGCAATAAAAAAATCGATTTATTGGCTGCAGCCTAGACTGGTAAAGGGTTATATGGGGTCTGTGGGAAATTTCGTACCTTCCTGCAAAGAACCCCTTATTGTTTAATTAAATTGCAACTCAATATCCCAAATATAATCTCTATAGGTTGAAAAGAAAAATATTTCTAAAAGCTATTTAAATAGCTTTTAGAACCCATTCCGGCAATGGTGCATTATAATCCAGGGTAGAGACTCTCCATACTCCCAAACCTCACTATTATAATTTCCAGTTGAGCCAAAATCAAAATTAGGGGCTAACTGTTTTATGTACATATAGGCTAATAGACCTGTGTCTCTTCCTTCAACCCAATCCGCGCATAGAAATTATTGCCTTTAAAAAATCGCTCATGCTCAATCCAATCTTGAGAGTTTTTGTCAATTGGCCAGCAAAGTGTGTGTATTTGATACTTTTTATAACGATTTTTTCCTTTGAATAGGTCATTTAAAAAGTTTTTAAGCCCTTGGCTTCTAAAATAAGTATGCCCCTCATCACCATAATGTTTAAAAAATAGCTCGGAAAATCGCTCTATAGGGCTTTTTTCGATAACAAAAAAATATGGCCAAAGGGAGAGGGTTAAGAATCAAATAGCGTTTAATATCAGGCCTTTTTAGCAGCAAATTATTATTGTAATATATTTTTAAGCGTCGAAAATTGAGAAAGCTGTGGATAGAATAACTTAGGGTAATTAATCCACCTACGATATATAGCGTTATCAAAAACTCTTTTACACTCACATCCATTGCTTACACCATAATTCCTAAATCAAAAATCTTTAAATGAGGACTTTTAACGATCGGTTAATTATAACATTCTTATGGGGAATTGGCGTGTACGGTGATTCAGGCAGTTACGTTGCACATTCTGTTTAAATTACATTAATGACAATCAATCGTATTTGATTTTGAGCGCAATCGGGTTATAATATAATTAACCATACCTGCCACGCCTCTTAATAATGCGGACCAGGGCGGGTTATTTACTTTATGCATTCAAAAATGGTTTTTAATAAACCACCTCTTTCCATACCAGAACAAATACATCACTTACGGCAAAAAGGGCTATTGTTGGATAATGAACAAGAAGCTAGCCAGTATTTGACGACCATTGGTTACTATCGTTTGATGATTTATTTTAAGCCTTTTCTCATTAGCTCTGCGACAAACACTAGCCAATTTAAACCTAACACGCGATTTTCGGATCTTTTAAATTTGTATGCCTTTGATAGAGAGCTACGCTTATTAGTTATCGATGCCCTAGAGAGAATAGAAGTCGCTTTTCGTACCGCTATATCAAATGCCATGAGTTTGAAATATGGCGCACATTGGTATCTAAACATGGATTTATTTTCTTCGACTGAGCAATATCAGATGTTTTTGGAGGAGGTTAAATCACATCTGAAACGTTCACACGAAGACTTTATTAAAACGTATTCTTTTTAAGATTCTCACCGAGGATGATGTGTTTATGTTATGGGCTAAACAATTGCTCGATCAAGGGCATAATCCTAAGAAGATAATACATAAAATAGATGCACTCAATAAAAATGAGCTAATTAATAAGATTAAATGTTATAAAAAATAATATGATAAAATGGTAACCATTTGCATAGATAGTTTTTACAAGAGAGGTATTGTGTTCTTAACATTTGCTAACGGTTGTATCATTGTTCTGGGGCTTGTGCTTACGTGGTGCATTCTATTTTCTATTTTCGATGAAAAATCATCGCGGCGTTTGGGTATAAAGCTAGGGATCTTGGTGCTGTTTTTGTCTCCATTCATTGCTAAATTGAGCTATGATTTCTATGCAACTGCTTCACGGCAATTGTTTCTTATGGGTGCCAATGGCGAAATTCAATTAGCGTATTCACCATTAAAAGTGCCAAAGACCCAAAATAACCATTATTGCGATCGCTTTACAGACAGCAAAGGTAATTTATTAAACCGCTCTACAATAGGTGATAAGCATCTATTTTGTGGTGTTTTTTGGAATATGGGGGAACATGATGTGGTGTTTTTGCCTTATAAACTTTTAGGCAATAATAAAGCCATCTATTGGGCTTCACCAGAACTAAAAATTATCGGCCCAATGCCGCCTGATCTCCTTTTAATAAAAAGCAAAGCAAAAAATACCAATTCGACTTCATCAGAAAAACCCAATAGAATTTATGTTGAAGGAGGGAAAACAGCGCACATTATAGTAACAAAACAATTTGAGCTTCCATCTGATAAGGCTCACAAGGAAAAAACAATTTCCCCTGGGACAGTGTTATCAGGAGTTACTCTAAAGACTTTCGACGTCTCAGAAAAACTAAGCCAAGCACGTTTTAAATTATTCATTGGAAATACATTATGTATCGCCTCGTCAGATACACATATTAGGCCTGATTACGATACAGCAATGCTATAGCTAGCATCATCAGCCTAAATTGTTCTAATGATGAGGAACATGCGATTCCTATAGAAGCAATAGCAACCGTTTCTGGAAGAACACTATATCCTAAAGAATAAGCGGTGAGCTAAAGCACGCTCACACCGTGATCAAAAAAAAGGAACTATTATAATGCGCATAAATCTAAAAACACCAATACACTACTTCTCTTTTTTACTGTTAGTTCTGTCCTATTTGTCGCTTTCTTTTGAAACCGCTTTAAAATCAGGGGTATTTTCCTCTTATGGCGATTTATTTACCCCAATAACTCATATTTTTTACTGGCCAAGGTTTGCTTTGCTTCTAGCGCCTGCGCTTGTTTTGATTATTCTTTCTTCTGTTAAAATGAAGAATCATGAGCTTATTTTAAAAGGGTTTTTCCTTTTTGCATCACCAATTATTGTAAGTAATAATATCAGTTTATTTTCATCCCCTAATGTAATTCCCATTTTAAATCAGCCACAACACTTCATACAGCTTTATTATTATGCTTCATGGTGCAAATCAATAACTTGGATGGGGATTATTATATTAGGTTTGATTTGGACTTTTCAAAAAGAACTAAAGCCCGTAGGAGCACAAGCCCATTAAGATATAGTGCATTCATTACCATTGCTATGGAGCGGGGGGATTATTTATTGCTTAACAAGTAATCCAGTTTGCATTGATAAAATCAAAATAACAATAAGAGGTATGTACAATTAAAACGTGGAATCCATTTATTTACAAAAGCAAAGTATATCAACTCGATCATCTAAACGAATTGCGTTGGGAATTTGTTCAACAGGAAGCTACAAATAAGCCTGAAATTCGATATGCGTTTGTCATTGAATTTGGTTTGCATTGCTTTACTCGTGGACTGAATACTCATATAAAGGAGACATGGCAAAATATTGATCCCGAATTAATCTACTCAGACTCCAGAGAGCAGCGTATTTTTTGTTTTTCTCGCTATACTGGGTTGAATTACATATCTGGGGCAAAAGCGAATTAGAGTTTCTATATCACACAAATAAGTGTTAATTATAATCAAACCGGTTGCGTGTCACACTAATTTTATTGATTCTCCCCTGGATTTTTTGTCACTCACTGAATGTCATAAATTATGAGATAAACTCAAGCCTGGCATGGTATCTATTGGATCTCAGTTCGCTTTTGCCCCAGATATGTAATCCAACTCATATTTGTGATAATTGTCACTATCTCCGGCAGTAAACTAGCTAATAACAGATTTCCGCAGCGGTGTTGCGGAAATCTGTTAAAGTAAAATGCGAAACTGTCAGCATTGCTGACAGAATTATTTTGGTACACCTCCTGATTAATCTTCTTTCGACATTAGTCTTTTATATTTGGCAGATTGATGTCGTTCAAGGAGATCAATATCATTATATCGATCGGTAATAGCACTGGAACTATGACCAGCATCATCTCGTACGTGCGCAACAGGC
Organism: Legionella sp. PATHC035; assembly: GCF_026191115.1. Lineage (NCBI taxonomy): Bacteria > Pseudomonadati > Pseudomonadota > Gammaproteobacteria > Legionellales > Legionellaceae > Legionella > Legionella sp. PATHC035. The sequence continues at coordinate 35,176 of NZ_JAPHOT010000002.1, forward strand.
CGCCCACGCATATTAATATCATCGGAAATACCTGTATGGCGCAACCAATGTACTGTTGCTGACTCAAAACTATCAGCCTCTATTGAAAAGCCGGTGCTTCTTAAATTTTGTATGGTGTTATCAAAGCAGTCTTGAACCAAGCGACGAATGTGTCTTGAACTAGTCATTGCTCCTTTACCTTTTTCTTTAGGTAATAGAGGGCTTTGATCATTCATTGAAGGAAGTGGGGTTAACTGCATACTGACACGATATCGCTTGAGTGCTGCAAGCATGTCATCAGGTACGGCAATATCTCGCATTTTGTTACCTTTTCCTACCGTCTTAAACCACCAACATCCTTGGCTATCTTGATAAAAATGTCGCATTTCTGGAGTCCAACGATCACTGGCACATAGCTCAGAGATACGTAAGTACAATAAATAAAGCGCAGAAATAATAAACAATGTCCGTTCATGTCTATCGGGCGCATTATTTGCCATATTTTTAACTGTATCAAGACAAGTTCGCCATTGTTTTTCACTCAAGCGCATCACTTGTGCTTGATGTTGAGTTTTTTGGATATACTTGCTTTTTTGTTTGATCAAAGTAATCGGGTTAATGGATACTTTTTCCTCTAAGGCCAAGTAATTATAAAAACTGCTCAGCACCGTAAAAATTTCACGAATTGCTTTTTGTGATAATTGATAGTTTTGCTTATTGGGCCTCAGTCCATTTTTATGATCAATTTTACTTACAGTGGCTACAAATGGGCGCCACTCATGGTTGGGAATGCGTTCGCCGTTATGCGTAATGAATCGTGCTACTTTTTTAAATCCAATCCATGATTTTGGTGGATTGAAACAAAATTGCATGTAATTTTCAATGTCTTGCCGTTTCAAATCCAGTAATGATTTTTTCTCAATTAGCCAGGCCCATTGAATTAATCGTTCTACTTCTCGACGATATGATTCAAATGTGGCATTATTGTTATCATATTGTTTTAAAAAGTCGAGACAAAAAATTAGGTCATATGGCGCAAAAGATGGTGGCATAAATGCTTGCCAATTTTTTTCTTTAAGCTGTTGGCAAGTGTCTATTAATGGTTGTGGTATAGGAATACTTGCCATGGTCACACTCTAATTTAAAATAAATAGATCATTTGGTCTTATGCGTACTACCATCAATATTATCTTCACTGAATTCTGCTTCAAGTTCTGCAATGCTTGGCAGGTTTGATTTTAAGTTTTCAGGAATTGCCTTTGTAAGTTGATATTCAGAAACGCCTATTGGTTTTTCTATGCCTTTTAGAGCATACTCAGCAATGACTTTGCTTCTTGATTTGCAAAGCAATAAACCTATGCTAGGGTTATCGTGTTCCGTTTTAAGATACTGATCAACCAAGTTGAGATAAAAATTTAATTGTCCAGCATGTTCTGGTTTGAAGCGAACTGCCTTCCATTCTATAACAATAAATGCCCTAAGTTTTAAATGATAAAAGAGCATATCTAGGAAATAAGTTTCGCCATCAATTTCCATCGGATATTGACTACCAACAAATGAGAAACCCTTGCCCAGCTCTAATAAAAACTTGGTAATATGTGCAATGGAAGCATGCTCAATTTCGCGCTCAAGTGCATCATCATGAAGACCTAAAAAATCAAAATTATATGGACTTTTAAGTACTTCTTGCGCAAGTGATGATTGTGCCGCTGGTAATCGGTGTATAAAATTAGATGCTTTACTAGAGGATAAAGCTTGAGATTGATATAAATTTTGATTAATATTTTTTTCAAGTGTTGAGCGTGACCAACCATTTTCAATGGTTTGACTTACATACCAATCACGCATGATAGCATCATTAACTCTTTGTATTAAAACAACAATATGTCCCCAAGGTAAATCCCGCACAGCTTGTGCGCGAATTTCATTTAAATCAGGATATTCCTCGGCAAGACGTTTCATTCGTCGGATGTTTGCTACTGAATAACCCCGGGTTTCAGGAAATAAATTCTGTAGATCTCGAGATAATGTTTCAATAAAGCCCGTTCCCCAAGATTTTTGCTTCTGTTTCTCAATTATTTGTTTGCCAATGTACCAATAGTGGTTGATAACTTCTTGATTTACGGCCAGTGCTGCACGGAATTGTGAGGATTTTATTTGAGTTTTAAGCGCACTTAAAAATGACTTATAATCATGATCGAGATGAAAAGTTATTTCTTTTGACATACTTGGTTCCTTTGTTGGATTAACTAATCGATTTCAATTCAATTTGTCTTCCAAGCACAAAATTTTTGCTCACTGTCCTGTCGTGAGCGAAAATTATACGACTACGATAACTTAATTTCAAAAACTTTCTGCAACGGGCGTTGCAAAAAGTTTAATTGCCAAATTAGATATCAATAATACTTAATTTTCAAATAATTGCAAACAGTCCAATAGTATAAACTATTGGACTTATAAAAACTATCGATGCTGTTTTTGTATAGATCCCATTACCCCCAATTAAACTTTTGTGAGAATACTCTAATTGGCGTAGCGCTCCAGAACTTGCGCCCTGATGCAAAAATTTAAAATATCAGACTGGGAAGTCTCCAATAACATCATTATATTTATCTTGTGCATCAGCTAAGCTTAATTTTGAATAAATTTCTAACGAATCTCTTTTCGCATGTTCGGAGTAAGGTTGGATAAAAGCATCATCAATATTTTTTTTTCTTAAGCCAAGTAAACAAAAAGTGTCTTAATTTATGTAATTTTAACGGCTACCCAATTATATTGTTGTTTGTCATATACTTATCAAGATTAGATAAAAGTAGATAAAAAATAAAAAGCAGGATTGAAGTGTATGTACGTTAATTGGATCAAATAGATCATTAAACATACATGGTCGATTGAAACGAACGCCAAGGTATATCAGTATTTAATTTGAGAAATATCTTACAAAAAAATAAGCAAACAAATCAATTTATTTTATTAATATAAAGCTACAATGTAATTGTTTGGCGCAGCTGGATTGTTGACAGGATGTTGAAACACTAGCGAGATCAAGGATGATCTCAATTCAATGGCAATCACAGCTGCGCACAGGCACAACTATGACTTCTATGTATACAGGACGTCCCTTGGTTAGCTCACTACAGAATTTAATTCCACGCACAACAAAAAAGACCCAGAATTCAGCTTAACTTTTAATAATGAGATTACAGCTCTTTACCCAACTAACTCTTTAGCCCTATCCCAAATATGCATCAACTCATTAAGGGATAGACCCTCAAGGTTAATCAATTCACGTTCCTCAGCAATCAGTTTAACCGCTCGTAATCGTCTTTCAAATTTAGTCAGCGTTTGTCCAAGTGTTACTCTTGGGCTTAACTTACAAAAAATACACAGCGAAAACACTGCGTGGAGTAAATCACCAATCTCTTCTTGCAAAGCAGTTTGATTTTCTTTAGAACTATCATGATTCAAGTGCTCCTTGATTTCATCACACTCACTGTGAATTTGATTCATGATTTGGTCTGCACTTTGCCACTTGAACCCAAATTGGGAGGCTTCTTCTTCCAGAGCGCTAATTTTATCTAAAAGTTCCATGTTCAACCTAAAAGAGATTTGACTAATATTCTTAGAAGTACGCATTAGAATGATGCCATACTTACTTAAACAAATCAGAATGAGATCCTGTTCTTGATAATCTTAACAACTGCACACAATCATCTTTAATGATTTTATAAATTAAAAGCCAATCAGGGGTTATATGACACTCACGATAACCATGCCAATCTCCTGAAAGATTATGATCTTTATGCTTGGGATCTAAAATAGAATCTAAAAGATCTTTATTTTTCCTCTGCTTTACTATCTTTTTAAGATCACGCTTAAATTGAGTAGCCAGTTCTAATTCAAGCATTATCTATAGAATTCCAAACATCCTTCATTGTTTTAAATCGTTCGCCCTTACCTGACTCAAGCTCTTCAATTGCATCAAGCGTCTTTTTGTTCGGTATTTTTACATCAAATGGAAGACCATTTTGAAGACATACTTGACTATAGAAAAGCCGAATAGCCTCAGCAGCAGATAAACCTACTTTATGTAATATCTCTTCCGCCTGTATTTTAAGAGCAGGCTCAATACGAGCATTAATTGTCGCCGCCTTATTCATGATATTCACTCCAATACTTTTCATAATTAAATTGTATAACAAATGCGTTACATTTTCAATGTTTGTTTTACACAAAGAGGCGTCTAATTACCGATAATCAAGTTGGCCTATGGCTCCTCATAAAAACATCGATTCTGGCCCCACTTTAATCTCGCTCCTTTAAGTATCCCTCTGTAGTAATAACAATAAAATAACGTATATTTTATAATTACGTGAAATACATCATGAAATAATTAGGATAGAAGTCGCAAATAAGTATGCCCATTATTTTGAGACAGATTTGAAGCCGTAACCTAAACACAGTGTGATTAAGTCAAGACCCGGTTGCTCGACTTTAACTACTCGTAAAAAAAGATTGTACCTGACATTGAAATATTAGAATTTTCTAATATAATGACCCTATGAATACATTAATAAACACTAGCCTTGAAGTGATGAAAAATAATGCTTCTAAGGCTGAACAATTACTTAAACTTTTAGCCAATTCCAAAAGGCTTCTCATTCTATGCTATCTCCTCAAACAAGAATGCACGGTTGGCGAACTAGAACCCCTTGTCGGTTTGTCTCAATCTGCGCTTTCACAGCATTTAGCTAAAATGAGGCGCGAAGGTGTACTTTCGGTAAGAAAAGAAGGGACTCGAGTTTATTATTTTATTAGCAAACCCGAAGTGGAAGCTGTTTTATCAACGCTTTATTTAATTTATTGCAAAGAATAAAAATCGCTCCATTCATTAGAATACTCTAATGTTTTAAGGATTTCTGTCATGTTATTAAGTAGTATTACCCCAAGAAAACACAGTGCTTTTATTATTGTAATAAGTGCACTGTCGACTTCTCTTTGCGCAGGCTCGGTACCCATCTCATATTCTAAAGCGATTCAGCTTGCGCTCGCTAATAACCCTAAAATCCATGCGGCAAACGCTTCAATAGAAGCAGCGGTCGGGGCCTCAAAGCAAGCAAAAAGTATGAGTTGGCCACAATTAGACCTTGAGGTAAGCGGAGCAAGGACTGATAATCCGATGTCGGTATTTGGTTATAAACTAAGTCAAGGGAATGCCAGTTTTGCTGATTTTGGCGCCAATCAATATACTGGACTAAATACCTTATATACCAAGCCTCAAGCATTAAACCACCCAGGATATTATAGTAATCTGGATACTGCGTTTAAACTAAGCGTTCCTATTTATACTGGAGGAAGAATAAAAGCGCAGCAAGCACAGACGCGTGCTTTAGTTGCATCCGCACAACGTGGCAATCAACAAGCTCAAAATCAACTGGCGTATGAAGTCTATGTGTCCTATGAGCGTTTTTTAACAGCCAAGGAACTGGTAGGCATCGCTGAAAGACAGGTTGCTCGAGCAAAGGTGTTTCTGTCAACAACCAAGGACCTAAAAAAGCAATCTATTACCCTAAATAGCGATGTATTAATGGCAGAGGCTTACTTAAACAGCTCTCTTCTTGGTTTATCTAATGCAAGAATTCAAACAGAAGATGAACTTGATGGCTTTAGAACGTTGCTTGGTAGTCCCGAAAGCACCTTTATACCAAGTCGGCACACAACCTTGAGTGCAAAGACAAAACTCAACTTTTTATTGATGACACGAGCAATCAATGATAATCCATCAATTAAAACCCTTCATGCACGTCTTCAAGCAGAAAAAGCGGTAATTGCTGCCTCTTTGGCACTCTATAAGCCCCAAGTGTCGATGCAATTAAGACATGATTGGAATGGCAATACCATAGGTTCAGGCCTTCCGTCAGATACGATTGCGCTAGGTGCTAACTGGACTTTATTTAGTGCGGGCGAGCGCGCTGGCGCTGTCCAGGTAGCAAGTGCAAATGCAAAAAAAATTCAATTTGAGCTTGATGAGCAACGAAATCAGCTGCGATTACAATTAAAGCAAATACGGCGTGCCGAGCAACAAACTCTTTACGAGTTGCAATTAAGTCGACAAACAGCAGAGAAAGAAGAGGCAGTAATTCAAAAACTAAAGCAGCGATTTGGTCGTGGGTTGGTTCCTCTAAGTGCTTTATTGGAGAGTCAGATGAAACTAACGCAGAGTAAAGCACAAGAACTGCAAGCGCTTCATCAATCAAGAGTGCATCAAGCCCATTGGCTGATGCTCAGTAATCAACTAATTTCTAAAGCGATAAAAAGCGCATAAATTGATTGTATACCAGGAGACTATGGTGAAGGATGTGTTTTATTCCAAAAATAAGCTCAATAAAGCAGGGCAATTGGCGCGAACCTTTATTCAATCCAAGCTGACTCTGTTACTGATTGTTGGTATTCTGTTGTTTGGCGTACTTGCCCTAGAACGCACCCCGCGAAGCTATAATCCTGAAATTATTGTTCCAGCAGTAACTATTTCTGTGAGTCGCCCTGGTAGTGATAGCCAAGAAATGCTACATCAAATTGTTCGCCCACTAGAAGGGTTGATGGCCTCTATTTCAGGCGTTGAGCATACTTACGGGATGGCCATTGATGATAGTGCTATGGTTACGGTTCGCTTTAAAGTGAATGAAAATGAAGAGGCGAGCTTGGTTAAGGTCTATAACCAAATCAACAGCAACATGGATAAAATGCCCCCGGGTACTTTAATGCCTTTAATCCGCTCTATCAGTTTGTACGATGTTCCACTAGTGACACTGACATTACATGCTAAAGGCGCAAATCCAGTTGACTTACGCACGCTTGCCGATAAAGTCTTGGAGGAATTGCGCACCGTACCCCAAGTTGGGAAAAGTTGGGTAATGGGTGCATCACCTCAGGCTATTCGTGTCTGGCTGAACCCAAAGCACATGGCAGAGCACGCCATTTCAATTGCCAACATTCAACAAGCCTTCTCTGTTAATAACATCAGTCTTGACGCAGGAACATTAGAGCATGAATTAAGTGAAACATCTCTTCGCATCGAGGGCTCACTCATTTCCAATCAAGACTTAGCCAACATTATTATTGGAACTGATGGGGCCAAACCTATTTTATTAAAAGATATTGCGACTATTGAAAAGGGGCCTCAAGATGAAACTATTGCGTCCTATTTTGCCTATGGAGCACACGGCCCATTGAAGAATGCAGATATAGAACCTGCAGTAACCATTGCTCTTGCACGTCAAAAAGGAAGCAATGGTGTTGATGTAGCAAAAGCACTTTTGAATAAACTTGAGCAATTACAAAACAGTCAGCTCATTCCAAAAAATATAGATGTCTCAATCACTCGCAATTATGGAGATGAAGCTAATGATGCAGTGAATACTTTGGTCGAGCACTTAGGGATTGCGATTCTAAGTGTCGTGGTATTGCTGATGGTGTTTTTAGGATGGCGCGAAGCATCAGTGGTTGTTTTTTCTATTCCCTTAATTTTGTGCCTAGTACTTGGTATTGGCTGGCTATCAGGCCAGACTATCAATCGAATTACTTTGTTTGCGCTCATTCTTTCATTAGGCCTCTTAGTAGACGATAGCATTGTGGTGATTGAAAACATTCACCGCCATATTATTAAGGGAGTGCAAAAAAACTTTACCCGTTTAGTTATTTATGCAGCCAATGAAATTGGTAAGCCAACGATTATTGCTACCTTTACAGTGATGCTGGCGCTACTGCCTATGGATTTTGTAGGTGGAATGATGGGGCCGTTTATGGCGCCTATACCTTTTAATGCGCCATTGGCAATGATTGTATCCCTCTTTATTGCCTATAGCGTGGTTCCTTATCTTGCTTATCGTTGGTTAAGAACTAAAGCTAAAAAACAAATGAATGAGCATCATCAAAGCCATAGCACCTGGTTGCAGCGAGCGTACCTTGTATTATTCAAAGGATTACTTTACTCATCGAAAAAACGACATCTCTTTTATTTGATTATTGTACTATTGCTCTTCGCGGTATTACTCCAACCTGCCTGGCAATTTATTCGCCCTGCAGGCCCTAATGGCCCATTAAGCCCGTTAGGAGTTGAAATTAAAATGCTACCCGATGACAACGTGAATACCTTTTTAGTGTCCGTTGATGCAGGCGCTAACGCAACGTTAACGAAAACAAACGAGTTACTTCGCGAACTTAGTGCAACCATCCAAAAAAATCCTTACGTCACAGACTTGGAGCTGTACTTAGGAGAATCAGCCCCAGAAGATTTTGCCGCTCTGGTGCGTGGAGATAATCTATTAAGAGGCAGTCAATACGGGCAAATACGCGTGAATTTGGTGAACAAACATCATCGAGCTATTGGCTCACACCAAATTGCAACACAGGTTTACCAGGGACTTGTGCATTTGCAAAAACAACATCCCCAAAGCCATATCAAGCTTTTTGAAAGCCCTCCTGGGCCGCCTGTTCGCTCACAAATGGAGGCAGGTCTCTACGGGCCTAATTACAATGAATTGAGGTCTGTCGCTAATAAGATAACCTCTGAAGTGTATCCCAAAATATACGGCATGATAAATATTGATAACTCAGTGACTCAAGACACCAATCAATACCGCATTGAAATCAATCATAATGCAGTCATGCTGGCAGGCTTAGCCCCAAAAACGGTAGCGCAGGAGGTAAGCGCTTTGTTCAAGGGTATTTCCATCGGAAATGCACATGAACCCAATGCCAGACAGCCCGAGCACATCATCTTACGTCTTCCGCAAAAGGCACGTGAAGTTGCTCAAGTACTTAATCAGCTGTGTTTAAAAAATCAGCAACAACAACTAATCCCTCTGGCAAAAATTGCAACCTTACATGAAGATAAAGAGGAAAAACCCATCTTCACTAAAGATCAAACACCCGTTGTTTATGTAACCGGTGAAGTGTTGGGCACGAGCCCTGCTTATGCGGTCACTTCTGCAACAAATATGCTCAAGAAGCCCCCTTTTTCAATGGGGGTTGAAAATTTAGGATTTCATGAATCACAGCCTAATCGCTTTGCTAAAAGTCAACTCTTTTGGCTTGGTGAAATGCGCCTGACGTTGGATGTTTTTCGTGATTTAGGCTCAGCCTTTATTGTGGCTATAGTCTTGATTTATATTTTACTAACAGCTTTTTACCAGTCGTTTTTTATTCCCCTAATTATTATGGGGGCTATACCGCTAACTGTCATTGGCGTTTTTCCTGGCCATTGGTTAATGAACCAACCGTTCACTGCCACGTCCATGATAGGGGTAATTGCTTTAGCCGGAATTGTTGTTCGAAATTCGCTATTACTCATCGATTTTATTTTAGAACATCAACATCGAGGTTCCTCTATCGTAGAAGCCGTTATTGAGTCAGGCGTGGAGCGAATTCTACCGATTGTCTTAACAGCACTTGCTATTATTCTGGGCTCCGCTGTGATGTTATCCGATCCTGTCTTTGGCGGCCTTGCTATTTCTTTGATATTTGGTTCATTTGCTTCAACAGTACTTACCTTGTTTTTAATTCCATTGATCTATTTAAGTTGGTGGAAGCGTAACCATTAATTAGTATTAGGAGAATAGATGATGACTATTGAACGTATTATTCGAATTGTCGCTGGTGCCTTTGTTTTGATATCACTCGCTCTAGGCGTGTCGACCAGCCCAGTATTTATCAACGTTAATTTTTTATGGTTTACGGTATTTGTAGGAGCTAATCTTTTGCAAAGTGGATTTACAGGATTTTGTCCTCTTGAAATGATTTTAAAGAAGTTTATTGGGTAAGAGCTAGTATTCGGATATAAAAAATTAACGAAGTAAAATAAATAGGAACTAGTGTTACGAGTAATTTAACCCATAATGCCACCAGCGACATCGACAATTAAAAAGCCTCCCGTGAGCAAAAGAGCGAACCAAAGTAACTGCTCTTTTGAGTATTTTTTTAATCATGAGGTACATCCTTACTCATTATTGCTCCTCATCACCACCAGCTAATTTAATTTAAATGAAACACCATGTAAGAAAATTGCGGCAAGAATAAGAAAAGTAATTAAAGCGGTGTAAAAATGAATGGTTTTCTTAGTTTTTCTGAACCAGAAGATAAGACCAATCAATACAATAATTGCAATACCTAAAGAACCTAAAAACCATCCATTAGTAAACATTATGTTTTCCTATTTAGTCGTTCTTAGGTTGGTGGTTATGACCTCCATCACCACCAAATCCTCCCTCATAGCCAACCTCAGGATGAGCTGGAGCAGGTGTTGTTTTAGGAGTGCAGGCAGTTAAGCCCAGACCCAATAAACCGATCAATACAATTATTTTAAATCCATTAATATTCATTATTTCTCCTTAACAGCCAATCAAAATAACATGAAACTACTTACATCGTAATATACTCAATAACATAAGATAAATGCATCTTATCTTCTCCAATTTTACGTTTACACGCCACCTTTAAAAAAATTCATTTTTTAATATTCTTTACAAAATCAAGCAACTGTACTGCATCCTTCTTGGATATAGGTTTTTTAAAATAAGTAGCGCTATCGTGCAGGTTTTCCTGATTAGGGTTGGAAGTTAAAATGATCATAGGCGTATGGTTGTTTAATACTGAATTTTTTTGTATCTGGTCAATCAGCTCATGGCAATTTAAATTTTTATCCACTAAAATAAAATCATAAACTCTCATGAAAGCCAACTCTCTTGCCGAGTCATCATCTCCTGCCATATCCACCAAATGCTTCAACTCTAATAAATGCATACGAATGAGAATACGAATTCCTAATGAGGATTCCACCACTAAAAAACGCAATGGATGAGCGCTGCATTGTTCATTTTCAACCCAATCATTCATCATGCAACCTCTTTCGTGACAAACCCGCAAAGACTCTCATTATCCATTCATTTCCTGATATTCAGAATGCCCTTTATGGGAATTAAGTAAGCGCAGACCATTCGCAACAACAATTAGACTCGCACCCATATCAGCAAATACCGCCATCCATAGCGTTGCGAATCCTCCCAAGGCCAGAATAAAAAACACCCCTTTGATGGCAAGGGACAAAGTAATATTTTGGCGAAGAATACGCGCCGTTTTTCGGCTTAAATCAATGTATAAAGGCAGCATGGCTAAATTATCATTCATTAATGCAACATCTGCCGTTTCTAAAGCGGTATCAGTACCTTTCCCCATTGCAAAACTAATCGTAGCCTTAGCCAAGGCTGGAGCGTCATTGATTCCATCCCCCACCATTCCTACCGTTTTATACTGTTCCAAAAGGTGATTAATTGCTTGTAATTTTTCAGTAGGCAAGACATTCGCCTGCACTTCATCAATCCCCACCACTTTGGCAATGGCTTTAGCTGTTAAGGCATTATCACCCGTTAACATCGCTGTTTTAAGTCCTTGTTGATGCAAGGTGTCAATTGCCCATTTGCTTGTAGAGCGCAAAGTATCAGCCACCGCAAAAACCGCCAAAACTACCGCTGAATTACTCAAAATGACTGTTGTTTTTCCTTCCTCTTCCAAACGCTTAAGTTCCTGCTCTACAGCAAGAGAGCACACCTTATTATCTTCTGCCAGTTGATGATTTCCAACGTAATACAGTTCTTGACTAATAATGCCTTGCACCCCGCGGCCAGGAAGTGCTGAAAATTGCTCTACCTCAAATAAAGACCCATTAGGTTGGCTTTGCTTCCAATACTCAACCAAAGCATGAGCCACTGGATGTTCCGAATGACTATCAAGGCTTGCAGCCAGCACTAACAAGTATTCTTTTGGTTGGATTTTATCGTAAACGATAAAATCAGTCACCACAGGCTTCCCCTCAGTTAAGGTGCCTGTTTTATCCAGGGCAATTAATTTGAGCTGGTGCCCCAGTTCTAAATAGCTGCCGCCTTTGATAAGAAGACCATGTTGTGCTGCTGAAGCCAATCCGCTGACTACCGTTACCGGTGTAGAGATGACCAAAGCACAAGGGCAAGCAATAACCAATAACGTTAAGGCCTTATAAATCCAATCATAAAAAGGATAACCAAACACCAACGGGGGAATAAGTGCAATAACCAGTGCAATCAAGACCATAATTGGGGTGTAGTATTTGGCAAACTCATCGACAAAGCGTTGCGTTGGTGCCCGCTCACTTTGTGCCTGCTCAATGGCTTTACCAATTTTAGCAAGCAACGTATCACCCGAAGCCTTAGTGACTTTAACTTCAAAGGCACCGTGCTCATTTAAGGTTCCGGCAAACACGTCATCACCTACTTGCTTGCTCACCGGCATGGATTCCCCTGTAATCGGGGCTTGATTGACCGTACTTTGTCCCGATATCAACACCCCATCCAGTGGGATGCGCTCACCGGGTTTTACTTTAAATACCGCACCGACCGCTACATCTTCTACAGGCAAAGTCTGCCATTGACCATTATCCATTTTAATCCGAGCCACCTCTGGTGCAATTTGCATGAGACTGCGAATGGCAAGGCGGGCTTTATCTAATGAATAACGTTCGATTCGCTCAGCAAGAGCAAATAAAACGGTGACCATCGCAGCTTCCGGCCAGGCACCTATAATCATAGCCCCGGTGATTGCAATTAACATCAGGCTATTAATATTCATGGCCTTAGTACGAAGCGCGATTAAACCCTTCTTAAAAGTAGAAGGGCCACTTAAGATAATGGCAAGCACCGCAGGCAAAATGACCCAGATTGATTGCTCTTTGGCAATGAAATAAGCAGTTAACTCAGAGCAAAGCGCTAAAAGACCTGCCAAAGCAAGCAATGGCCATGACGAATCAACTTGCTTCTTCTCTTCTTTTGCAGAGGAGGTACTGCCTTGAACCCGAACACTCATGCCTAACGCTTCAATTTGTTTTTGCAACACATCAATAGCTGGAAGACGATGGTGCACGGTCACTTCCTCAGCAATGAAATTAAAATCCATCTGCGCCACTTCAGGAATCACTTTTAATTGCCGCCTGATTAATTGCTCTTCAGCCGGGCAATCAAGGCCTGCAACAAAAAAAGTGGTTAAGGTTAGAGGCTTTGTCATAATGAGCCCCCACATTGGCCGCAAAAATTTGCCCCTGCAGCAATAGTGGCGCCACAACTGCATTGAGTATTCTCAAGACCACTGCCACATTGACTACAAAATCGTGATCCAGGAGCTAGAGAGCTCTTACAGCGCGGGCAACTCAATCCTCTTGGCTCAGGATTGGTTGAGTAATTATTCTGTTGGCTTATTTGGCCATGATGAGAGCGTCGGTATCCGCCATGATGGCCGCCAAGACTTCCAAGCATTCGTTTTAGAAAACTCATGTTAATTCTCCGTCTCTTCAGTAAAGTGTTTGAGCATGTCCTCTAAAATACAACGCACATGCGCATCATAAATAGTGTAATAAATATGCTTTCCCTCTCTATTTGCTAGAAGAAGGCGTGCAGAACGTAACAGACTTAAATGATGGCTCGCCAATGGCACCGAAAGTTGCAGTTGTTCCGCCAGCTCTGAAACTGATTTTGGACCATGCAAACACTCGATAAGAAGCTTTAAACGATTAGGCTCACCCATCAAATGCAAGATATCGCTTAAAGTGATGATTTGGTCTTGAGTTAGCATAGTTTATTAAACAGTTAAATAAGTATTTAACTTTAAGTGTAGCTCATTCACAGCGGTTGTCAAAAACACTATCCGTTGTCCTTTGCTCAAAAGAGCTATAATTAAATGAATCTATTTTTGTATAAGGAAGAAGAATGACGACCCTTCTTTCAAATCACAGTCTTCTGATCATCTTAGGATTTGCTTTTTTTATGGGAATAATTTTAATTATTCTGGCAAAAGGGAGTTCCGGCCATAAAATGAAATTTATAACTCACTTGGGATTTTATCTTTCTCTTGCTGCCGCACTTATCTTTGCTATAGTGCTTTTTATAGATGTCTTTCCACTTATTTTAAAATGACAATCACCAATATGTTACAATTCCATCAAAGGAATCACTCATCCTCGCCTGATTTTTTAATTACTGATTTCTTGTGCCGCTCATGAAACAGGTAATACAAACCGGGTAAGACTAAGAGTGTTAGGAAAGTGGATGAGATAATGCCACCTATAACCACCGTTGCCAAGGGACGTTGTACTTCAGAGCCCGTGCCCGTAGCCAAAGCCATCGGCACAAACCCCAAAGAGGCCACTAAAGCAGTCATGAGTACCGGACGAAGCCTCGCCAGAGAGCCTTGTAATACCGCATCTTTTAAGTACATTTTTTTCTGTTCATGCAGTTTATTAATAAAGGTAATCATGACCAGGCCATTAAGAACTGCCACCCCTGACAACGCAATAAACCCAACACCGGCTGAAATGGACAAGGGAATCCCTCGAAGCCACAGTGCAAATACCCCACCAGTTAACGCCAAAGGAATGCCACTAAACACTAAGAGCGCATCTCGTACTCGACCAAAACTCATAAACAACAATAAGAAAATGCCCAATAGTGTGATAGGAACAACGATTTGTAGCCGTTGAGAGGCTGATTGCAACTGCTCAAACTGACCACCCCAGGTTACCCAGTAGCCACTGGGAATTTTGACACTCTGGTCAATCCGTTGCTTGGCTTCATTCACAAACGAGCTTAAATCCCGATTGCGAACGTTAGCACTGACCACCACACGCCGTTTACCACTTTCCCGACTGATTTGATTGGGGCTTTCACTACGCACCATTTTGGCTACTTCACTCAACGGAATAAAATGTCGTTCGCCATCTTTAGCCTGTGGCAACGGAATAAATACTTGGCGTAGTACATTAGGGTTTGTACGTAACTCTTCAGGCAAGCGCACCACTAAATCAAAACGCTTATCTCCCTCAAAGAGCTCGCCACCTTTTTTGCCGCCTGTGGCAATGACAATGGCATCTTGAACCGTGCCAATTTGTAAGCCGTAGCGTGCCAAAGCATCGCGATTGATTTCAACGGTTAGTAGCGGTAAACCACTGACTTGCTCTACTTTTACATCAGCAGCACCGGGCACTTTTTTTAATTGAGCACTGATGGCTTCAGCTACTTCCAGCAATGTATTCATGTCATCGCCAAATACTTTCACCGCAACATCACTACGAACCCCTGAAATTAATTCATTAAAGCGCATCTGAATGGGCTGAGTAAATTCATAGTTATTCCCCGGAATTTGCTTTACTGCCGCCTCGATTTCTTGTACTAGTTGCTGTTTGCTTTTTTTAGGATTCGGCCAATCCTTCCGAGGCTTTAACATAATAAACGTGTCAGCGACATTGGGCGGCATGGGATCAGTAGCCACTTCCGCAGTCCCTAGTTTTGCAAAAACACGTTTGACTTCTGGAAACTGGCTTACTCGCTCCTCTACTAAATGCTGCATGGTAATGGCTTGTGTTAAACTAGTGCCAGGAATTCGCATCGCGTGCATGGCAATATCGCCTTCATCAAGACTTGGAATAAATTCACCACCCAACCGAAATGCAAGCAAAAGACTTATCCCCACCAAAGCAACCGCAGCTCCTATCACCAACCTTCTGGCATGAAAACAGCGGCGCAAGGCTTTTGCATAAACAAGTGAGAGGTAGTGTACCAACCAATTTTCTTTTTCTTGTACACGCCCACCTAAAAAAATGGCAACGGCTGCTGGAACAAAAGTCAGAGCAAAAAGCATGGAGGCGAGCAGCGCGGTAATAACCGTTTGCGCCATCGGCAAAAACATTTTCCCCTCAACCCCTGTTAACGTTAAAATCGGTAAATAAACCACCGTGATAATAAAGACACCAAAGATACTGGGCCGAATCACCTCTGTTGTGGCATAAGCTATGACTTTCAAGCGCTCTTCTAAATTTAAAACACGATGCAAGGCATGCTGTTGTTCACCCAAATGCTTAATGCAGTTTTCAACAATAATGACCGCACCATCGACAATCAAACCAAAATCAAGAGCGCCTAAGCTCATCAAATTGGCACTGATTTTATTAGATACCATCCCTGTAATGGTCAAGAGCATGGATAAAGGAATCACCATCGCGGTAATCAGTGCTGCGCGAATGTTACCTAAAAACAAAAACAAAATAACACAAACAAGCAATGCCCCTTCGAGCAAGTTTTTCTTCACCGTATTAATGGTAGCGTTCACAAGCAAGGTTCGGTTATAAACCGTGACTGCTTCAATGCCTTCCGGCAATGATTTATTAATAACTTTCATTTGGGCCGCAACTCGTTCAGACACTGTGCGACTGTTCTCGCCCATAAGCATAAATACTGTGCCTAAAACGACTTCTTTACTGTTCTCTGTTGCTGCTCCTGTTCGTAGCTCCTTGCCTAAAGCCACTTCTGCAATATCACGAATTCGAATAGGTGTTCCTTCAAAGCTTGCAATAACAATGTTCTCAATATCAGTGATGTTTTGCACCTGCCCTGGTACGCGAATTAAGTTCTGCTCGCCATTAGTTTCAATATATCCTGCACCCACATTGGCATTATTGCGTTCTAATGCCTCAACCACATTGTTTAAGCTTAACCCATAACGAACCAGTTTCATGGGATCTGGAGTGATGTGAAATTGTTTTTCATAACCCCCAATGGTGTTTACTTCAGCCACTCCCTCTACATTACGCAGTTGCGGCTTGATAATCCAATCTTGAATGGTACGCAGTTCCGTTGGATTGTAACGTTGACTTGCTGGTACATTGGCTTTATTGGTTACCGTGTACATAAAAATCTCACCAAGCCCTGTAGAGATTGGGCCTAAAGTGGTTTCTACTCCTGGTGGGAGCTTGTCTTTTACCTCCTGCAAGCGCTCATTAATTAATTGACGCGCAAAATAAATGTTCGTGCCATCTTTAAAGACCACCGTGACTTGCGATAGTCCATAACGTGATAAAGAACGAGTGTAATCCAGATTAGGCAACCCGCTCATAGCCAGTTCAATAGGGAAAGTAATTCGTTGCTCCACCTCAAAGGGTGAATAGCCTGAGGCTTGAGTATTGATTTGCACTTGCACGTTGGTGATGTCAGGTACCGCATCAATAGGCAAACGTTGAAAATTATACACACCATAAAGAGCAATGATTGTCGTAAATAATAAGACAAACCATCGATGTTTTAGGGAAAAACGAATTATTTTTTCAAGCATTACCAATCCTTAGTGCTCGTGGCTTGCGCCATCCTTTCCTAACTCTGCTTTCATAAAAAAGCTATTATTGCTGACATAGCGCTGGCCTGCATCAAGCCCCGAAACCACTTCGACCCATTCATCATCCCTTTGGCCTAAAATAACAGGCGTTGCCTCAAAATAATCTCCTTGCTGGATAAAAATTACTTCTTTCTCATCCATGCGCTGAATAGCCGACAAAAGTATGGCAACTGGAACCGTTTTTTCTTTAATGGTAATTGCGGCATTAATGTACATCCCAGGCAACCAAACACGAGGCTCATTAGAAAGAACTGCTCGTGCGAGCGTTGTTTGACTGTCTTCAATGCCTAAGGGCGCAATGTAGGAGATGGTGCTGATGGATTTTGGTGTTCCTTCATCTCCAGTTACCACCACACTCATTCCTTGTTTTACTAAAGGCACCTCTTTACGATATAAGGTAAAATCAGCCCACACAGTAGCCAAATTAGCCACTTCATAAATAGGTTTGGTGCTTTGCGCAAGCTCCCCATTGGTTGCGTATTTTTGCACGATGGTTCCGCTCATGGGTGCATTAATTGTATAATTTTGTAAACTTTCGTTACTCTCAATCGTAACTAATACCTCCCCTTTGGTGACTTCATCGCCTAAATTCTTAGTCATTGATTTAATAATGCCTGAATAGCGTGCATAGATGGGAGCTAAGGTGTCTCGATTGGGAGCAATTTTACCTACGACTTTAAGTTGAGTTTTAATTGTTTGGCTTTGTGCCTTAGCCGTTTGAATGTCTGCCGCTTTTAGAATGGCTGGCACCATTTTAATGCGGCCTTCATAAGTCGCATAATGCCAGGTATAGCGTTTATCCTGAAGCTCTAATTGAATGCTCACATCAAAAGAATGAGGCTCTTCAATCACCTCAACGCTTTGTAAAAAATTCTCGACAGGAGTGAACGCAATTGCTTCTTTTTTATCACCAAATCGCTTTAACTGAACGGTCAATTGCGCTTTCCCAGGCGCGATAGGCTCACCATTCTTATACAAATAAGCGCGAAAATGCGGTGGCATGCCCCGTTCAAAAATTAAAAACTCAAGGGCTATATCTTCATCCTTAAACAAACGCCCACCTTGCGGACCCTTTTCCATGGTTTCTTGATGATTTTTTTCTTCATCGCCATGGGATTCTTCATTTGTTGCCCATAACGAAAAGGAACTCAACCCCAATAACAGAATTATAAAGGGCATGCAGGATAGGAATGGCTTTAAAACTCTCATTTACTCTCCTTAGAAGGCGCTAATCCTAAAAGCCCGGTCAGTTGAATTAAGGCTTTATGATAATCAGCATGAGCTTGTTGGTAATGACGCTCTTCTTCATACAACGAATTAAGGGCTGTGGATAATTCAATATACGTATAACGTCCCATTTGGTAGCCATCCTGTGCCAATTTGATTGATTTACGCGCCAAAGGTAATAACGAATTCGTCACCAAGCTCGCCTCATAATGACTTTGTTCGGCTTGTAGAAAAGCCCCATAGACATTTTGACGCACATCAAGGCGTGTACCTTGAAGCTCATGAGCCGTTTGGGTGTATTGTGCCTCAGCGGTTATGATTTTTCCTTGATTTCTATTGTAAACAGGGACTTCTGCAAAGGCTGAAGCCACTGCGGCATTACTGCCATCATCAGAGAAATGACGACCGCCTAATTGAATGTTTAAATCCGGCCACACAGATTTTTTAACTGCAGTAATAGTCGCACGCTTGGCGTGTAATTGCTGTTGAAGCTGTACTAACTGAGGGCTTTGCGGTAATTTTCTAAGTAACACAGCCCAGTTCAATGTCACTCCAGGAAGACCTTTATCCACTAATTGTCCATCAACTCGTAATCCATCACCTAATAGACGCGCCAATTTCGCACGCTGAAATAATGCATCCCTTGCAGCTTTATTTTCTTGAATACGCGCTTCGCCTAAGCGCACCTGGGCCAAACGTAAGTCTAATTCCGCTCCAGCGCCTGCCTTAACTCGACGCTCGATTGCGCTTACGATGTCTTGATTGAGGCGAATAAGTTTTTGGGTGACTTGATGCCATTGACCCGCATAAAGTGCATCCACATAGGCCACACCAACTGCCACATAAAGTATCGCTTTTTGTACTTGAATTTGGGCAAGAGAGGCTAAGTAATCTGAATAGGTTGCTTTTTTCAGATACTGCAACCGATTACCCAAAGGGATGGGCTGGGTCACTGATGCCGTAGTTTCTGCCGCCTCATAACTTGAATAACTCCCCGAGCCGCCAAAGTTTTCTGCGGTTAAAGTCACTTGAGGATTGGGATAAAGCCCACTTTGGATAAAAAAACCGCGCATGGCTTGTGCTTTATCTATTTCGGCCTGTAATTCGGGATTATTGCGATAAGCAATGCCCAGGGCTTGTTTGAATGTCAAAGGGGTGGCCGCGAGTGCCTCACTCGCTACAAGGCTCATTGCACTCCACACAACATAATAAAATAAATAACGCATTCCCTACCCTATCAAATCCTTGTCAAACCTTTCGTTCCAGTGTACCTTGATTTTGGGCCTTGATACACCTTATTGCTAAAAAAACCAGAAAATCATAGCATTAAGTCACTGAAATGATTACCAAACTGGTATACACTGATCTTTATAATCCATTAACTTGTTTATCCTATGCACCTACGATTATTATTTGTTTTTTTAATAATCTTGACTGCCGAACTTAAGGCTCAGTCATTAACTATTGGAATAGTAGCGTATGACCCGCCGTTTTCAATGAATGCCGACAAAAATCATTTCTTTGGATTTGATGTTGAGCTCATAACAGAGCTTTGCAAGCAAATTAAAGCTCAGTGTCAATTGAAACCCATGCTGTTTGACGAGCTGTTTACAGAATTAAAAGCGAGTAAAATTGACTTGGGGATAGCGGCAATTATCATCACCGACGAACGACAGAAAACCTTTCTCTTTAGTCTTCCCTATCTGGCAAGTGCAGCACGTTTTATGACCACAAAAAACGACTCAATTACATCTCTTAAAAAACTCAACAATAGATCAATAGGCATTATCAGAGGCTCTCTCTTCAAACAACTCATTACTCAGAAATTTAAAACCAATAGGGTTAGAGAATATCCTTCAACTAATCAACTCATCACTGCCTTAAATCAACAGGAAGTGGATGCCTTGCTTATGGATGACTTTTCGGCTGATTATTGGATAGCCAATAATAACACCTTGTTTAAAGGATTAGGTAAACCCTTCCCCGTCGGCATCGGTTATGGAATCATGGCCAAAATGGATTCTAAGATGCTAATGAACCAAATCAATCAAGCCTTAAAACATATCGAAAAAAATGGATTTTATTTATCTTTATATCAAAAATATTTTCACACCATACCCATGCATTAAAATATGAATCACTAACGGTTATCTTAATGTCAATTTTTTAATTTAATTCGGTTTAGTGGTGTCCGTGACCATGACCACGCGGGTGATACCCACCAAATACACGTTTAGGCTGTTTATTGTTTTTTGAATCTTCCTTATTAATAGAAGAAGCGCAGGAAGCCAACAAAAACATTAAAGAAATGAGCACTAATACATATGGGGTTACCAAACTAGATTTTTTCATCATTCGCATCCTTGGAATAACTCACTTGCTGTTATTTTTTAATATCATTATTATGGATGAAATAAAAGTAAATTGTACTCCTTTGGTTTTATATTCATTCAATATAAAAAAAACGGAGTTAAATTGATGAAATTTTATTCCCGTCAACACCGCACAGGAGGCGAATATGAAAAAAGAGGTTTTTATTTCAATCTGTGGCGGCCTTATTTTTTCGTTATCCACACAAACAATCCTGGCCGATGAAATTCCCAGTCGCACCTTACCTATGTCTGAAATCTTGAAAATTCTACAGACTCGCGGTTATAGCGTAATAAGAGAAGTTGAATTTGATGATGGTTTATATGAGGTGGAAGCCTTTGATGAAAAAGGGATTCAGCTTATTATTCGAATGAACCCAAATACAGGGGACTTTATCAACACCAATTTAAAAACCAAGAAATACCCCATCTCAATGCTTGAAGCGGCGCAGAGAATTGAGGGCGCTGGCTATCATACTATTTTCAAAATTGAAGCGCACGGCAGTCAGTATGAGGCAAAGGCCCTTGGTACAGAGGATAAAAAAATTAAATTACGCATCGATGCTAATTCTGGCAAAATATATATCCTTGAATAAGAGAACTAGAGTTATTAATTCTGCAACATTTAAAATTTTTCAATAAATAAAACAGCCAACCTATTTAAGTTAAGCTTAAAGAAATTTAAGACTTGACATCCTCTATCCTTATCCCAAGAGCCATCACGAATCAGCTGATGCCTGCAATGCTGCCTGTTTTTTAAATCCAAGGAAGGCTTAGCATGCACAAGATAAATATAATGACGTCATAAGAGATTTTCCAATCTAATATTTTAGATTTTTGCATCAGGGCGCAAGTTCCGGAGCGCTAGGCCACTTACCATCAAAAGTTAGCGCTTATTTTAACAAAATAATTTGTTTTCATATAGTTAGCATTAAGAATTTGAATGCTTAAGTTACAGAAACGGAGCAAATGTGAACTAGAACCTCCTTTCTGTAAAATAGAGGCTAATAAAGGCAGATAATCGCAAAATATCCCACACAATAAATACCCAGCCAAAAATTTCTTTGAAAACTTCTCGTGAACTTTTAATAAAAGGGTCCCAAAAATGCTTGAATAAATACATGATGTTCATGTGACATAAAGTTGTTATAGTATTTTCATACAGATAGATAACCAAAGTCTTTCTTTATTAGTAATTAATTTTCCAAATACTGCTAGAAAAACAAATAGTTCTATTCAATGTCTAGAGTGAATTCTTTAAAAAAATTTATTTTTAGGTAACAATGGCACTTTAATACTAGGGCGTGTTTTTAAAGTTTCAGCCACAATATAATACTTACTAGAGTTAGTGCTCCTAGAAACATGATAGCTGTTTTATCATAATGTGTAGCAATTCTCCTAAAACTTTTGACTCGATTAAAAAAACGCTCAACGTAATTACGCTCTTTGTATATATGTGTATCATGCTCTATAGGTATGATGCGATTCTTTTTGGATGGGATGACCGCCGTGATTCCTCTATTTTTCAACTCCCCGCGAAATTCATTGCTATCATAAGCCTTATCGGCTAATAAATACTCGGATAGTTCATCACCGAGCAATTCCTTTGCTGTTTTTATCTCACTGTCTTGTCCAGGTGTTAAAATAAAACTCAAAGGCAATCCAAAAGAATCAACCTTTACATGGATTTTTGAGCTAAAACCACCTTTGCTTCGGCCTAGTGCTTGTTTCTCTTGGCCGCCTTGAGCTCCAGCCGCATGTTGATGTGCTCGAATAACGCTACCATCCATCATGTGCCATTCGTGATCGCCATCTTTTTTTTAAAATTTCAAGTATTCCATTGAAATGTCCATTTTTAACCCATCGATTATAGCGACCATAAACACTTTGCCATTTTCCATAATCAGGTGGCAAATCTCTCCAAGGCGCGCCAGTCCTGATAATCCAGCAAACCGCTTCGATAAATAATCGATCATTTTCACCATGACGACATTTGGGCGCATGTGAGCTTATAATAATGGGAAAAATTATTTAAAGGAGAAACCATGTTAAAAAAGTAGCGTTTACCATGTATCCTGTCGAAAATTTAGATCGAGCGATGGATTTTTATAAAAAAAATCTTGGTTTAATACCTAGCAAAATATCTGCGAATGGTCATTGGATAGAGTACGACTTACCCCAAGGCGGATGCTTTGCAATCACAACCCTTGCGGAAGGTGTTAAACCAAGTGCTGTGTCCGGGGGTAGTATTGCTTTTGAAGTGGAAGGTTTGGATTCCTTAACGCAACAATTAAAAAAGAATGGGGTAACATTCAAATTGGATACTTTTTCATCACCCGTATGTAGAATGGCAATTATCATCGATTCTGAAGGAAATGCTATTACACTGCATGAGCTCAATCAATAAGTCTGTATACAAAGGATAAATGATGATGTTTGCTAAATGTTCTGTATTTATTGCTACAAGTCTTGATGGCTTTATTGCAAGAGATAATGGTTCTATTGATTGGCTAATGAAAGCAAATGAGCTTGTGCCCCCAGGTGAGGATGGTGGTTATAAAGAGTTCATATCTACGGTCGATGGACTCATTATGGGGAGGCATTCTTTTGAGAAAGTCTTATCATTCGACCCTTGGCCTTATGGTGAGCTTCCTGTCATAGTGATGAGTAGCAAACCTATAGAAATTCCTGCTCATTTAAAATATGTTTCAGCATCTTCCGAAACACCCATCGAGCTCGTTAAGCGGTTAACTGATGAAGGATTTAAGCATCTTTATATTGATGGAGGAATAACTGTCCAAAATTTTATAGCCGCGAATTTAATCCATGAATAACAATAACCATCGCACCAGTCTTGCTAGGTTCTGGTCGTTCATTATTTGTACATTTGACACAAGACATTGAACTGGAGCATCTTGAAACCAAATGTATTGGCGGTGGTTTTGTTCAGTTGAAATATCGGATGGCTGCGGTACAGGCGAACCCATAGCACAATTTTTAATTAAACAAGGATATAAAGTAACGGGCATTGATGCAAGTCAAAAAATGATTGAGCAATACAAGATAAGATTCCCAGATGCAAAATGGCTACTTGCTGATATGAGAACTTTAGATTTACAAGAGAAATTCGATGCGGTCATTGCCTGGCATAGTTTCTTTCATTTACCTCATGATGATCAACGAAAAACATTAAAATCTCTTGCTTCTTTGGTAGAGCAAAATGGTTTATTAATATTTACTTCCGGACCCGAGTACGGGGAAGTCTGGGGTGATAATGGGGGATATGATTTATATCATGCATCCCTTTCGTCTGAAGAATATACTCAAATTCTTCTAAAGTGCCATTTTAAAGTCCTTGTACATAACATTAGGGATCCTGATTGTGGGGAAGCAACTGTTTGGGTTGCTCAAAAAAACCACATTACTCCAGAGTAAAATGAAAAAAACTTCTTCAAATCTTATACTCAAAAATAATGGGATATCTATTTGGCATCATAGGAGATTTTTTAACACCAATTTTGATGCATCCCATTTTCTTGTAAAATGGTTCAGCACCAGGATCGCTCCATAATTTGAATCTACTAACACCATTTGATTTAAAATCTTCTACCATCATAGACCACATTTTTTTACCGAAGCCTTTACCAATATAATCTAGATCAATAAAAAAATTATCCAGTTCAGACTCTTTATTTCTGATGCTAAAACTATAAAAACCCATCACCTTTTCGGGTTTTTCAGTATTTCTTTCACAAAAAAGTTGCACTGTATTTTTTTCAAGATAGTCTGTGGTCATTTGAAAAAGCTGCATGAATTTATCCATAAATGCTTTATCATATCCCCAATAAGATTTTGAGCGATACATTAACTCATTGATCTGTTTTAATTCATGGACACCAGCTCGTACACATTTTACAATCATCTAGACCCTAACAATTTTTAATAGAAGCGCTATATCCGAATCGCCATAGAGCCAGTATTTAGCATCATCAGTATATTTCAGCCACTAATTTTACATCATACTGAGGCTACTGGTAAAATCGAAAACCAAAACTTTATCCTCTAAAACAATGACTATTGAACAGAATGAATTAGAGATTAAAAATAATCTACATCAAAGCATTACATGGGGACAACCTATTCCACTTTCCCCAATCTTAGCCCCTGACTGTCCTTACCCAGTTGAGGCACTTCCCTCAATTGTTAAAAAAGCCGTAGTAGACTATCAACAATATGGACAGCAACCTCTGCCTTTGATTGCATGCAGCGCCTTGGCTAACATGTCTTTATCATGTCAATCACTTGCCAATGTAGCGCGAGACAACTATTTAATTAGTCCTGTATCGCTTTATTTTTTAATTGCCAGCGGCTCTGGCACCCGAAAAACTGCTGCAGATAATGTTTTTTCGAGGGCAGCGCGTCACTGGGAAACACTTATTCGTAAAAGGCGCGAACCTGAAGTGTTGTCAGCGCTAACGCAACACCAAGTATGGCAAATGGAAAAAGACAGTTTATTCTCCCAAATCAAACGTGCAACCTATACGGGAGAAGACTCGGATTATGCCAAAGAAATGCTTGATGAGTTAATTCATCAAGAACCGGAAATTCCTTTGCAACCCACTCTTTATTTTGAAGATGCTACCCAAGAAGCACTGGCTATTCATTTAGCCCAAGGTTGGCCTTCTGCATCCTTATGGTCTGATGAGGCAGGCATCATCTTGGGTAGCCATAGCATGCAAGGCAATCCAACTCGTTTTGTAGCATTGCTTAATCGTTTGTGGGACGGTAAGACGTTCACAGCACATCGTAAGACAACGCAAGGATTTACCATTGAAAATCGGCGTTTAACACTTAACTTGATGATGCAACCGCTTATCTTACAACAACTTACCAAGCAAGCATCCGGTATTAGCCGACAAAGCGGTTTTTTAGCTCGTTGCCTTATGGCTTATCCTGCCAATAGTATGGGAAATCGATTTTACCAAGAGCCGCCTGCCTCTTTACATTCTCTAACCCATTATGAGCAACGCGTCACTGCCTGCTTAAACCAGTCAGAACAATTAAGCCATCAAGGTTGTATTCAACTTCCATTGTTGAAAATGAGTATGGCCGCAAAACAACAATGGATTTTATTTTTTAATGCAGTGGAAGCTGGGTTAAAACCTCAAGGCCAGTGGGTCGATGTCGTTGATTTCGCGTCAAAGGCCGCTGAAAATACAGCGCGGCTTGCAGCACTCTTTCATCTTTTTGAAGGACGCCATGGGGATATTGGTGTAGAGCATACCGAAAATGCCATTGAAATAATTAGTTGGCATTTGCAAGAAGCACGACGAATTATGCCTACTGAAACCGTTTCTTTGCAGTTTTCCGATGCCCTAAAACTTATGGACTGGTTTATTGAAAAAAATATTAGTTCAACAACCTTACGAACTATTCAACAATTAAGTCCATTGCGAGATAAAATAAAACGCGACCAAGCGGTTGAATTATTAGTGGAGCACAATCAAATACGCATTGTAAAATCAGGTTCAAAAACGATGGTGGAAGTGAATCCACGCGCATGCAAAGTGCCAACATGAGTTTTGTTTAATACTTTTAACTTTATCACACCAATTTACAGGAGAAACTCGTGCCCTTTAACATGCTAAAAGAATGGTTGAACAAGGAAAAAGAAAGGGGGATTGAGGATCCTTCCTGTGCTGTTTTAAGTACTTGTAGCAGCTCTAGCGAACCTCATAGTCGAGTGGTGGCCATTCGGGAAATTGAAACAGAGAGTCTTTTATTTTTTACGCAGCAAAAAACACGCAAGGTTGCTGAATTATTAAATAACCCTAAATCCTGTTTAAATTTTTTATTTGCGATGCAGAACCGACAAGTTATTTTAGAAGGTACAGCAATCCCCATTTCT
The DNA here is from genome assembly GCF_026191115.1 of Legionella sp. PATHC035. NCBI lineage: Bacteria > Pseudomonadati > Pseudomonadota > Gammaproteobacteria > Legionellales > Legionellaceae > Legionella > Legionella sp. PATHC035. Next base: position 61,900 of record NZ_JAPHOT010000002.1, read on the forward strand.
CAAGAAGAAAATGAAGCTTTTTGGAGTACTCTTCCTCGTGAACGCCAATTGAGATTCTCTGCTTATGCTCCTACTTCAGGACTTGTCATTAAAGATTTAAACCAATTGGAAACCAGGAAAAAAGAATTGAGTGATCAATTTGCAGGACTTCCTATCCCTATGAGCGAGTATTATTTCGGTTTTCGCTTTATCCCAGAAACATGGATTTTCTACACGGTCGGCTCTATTTCTTTTTCTGAAGTAATTCGCTATACGAAGATAGAAGATTCTTGGAAATCAGAATTAATTTCCCCATAGGTGATATCATGTACATGCTTTGTTTTTGTGTTCCAGAAACCCATTTAGAAATTGTTAAAAATGCTATTTTTGCTACAGGCGCAGGGAGTGTTGATCATTATCAGCATTGTGCTTGGCAAACATTGGGTGAGGGGCAATTTATGCCATTACCTGGAAGCCATGCTTTTATTGGGGAAATCAATCAGCTTGAAAGAGTACCTGAATATAAAGTAGAAATTATCTGTACTGAAGAGCAAATCACAGTGGCTGTTGCGGCCTTAAAGAAGGCTCATCCCTATGAATCACCTTCTTATCAAGCGTTTCGGGTTGAGAGTATCTAATAATAAACAATGCTTCCAATATGAACCAACTTACATTCAAATAAGGACCTAAAAAATGTTACCCAAAAATGCCAGTTTGGGACATATAGCCCTAGCAGTTAATAAACTTGCTGAATGTGAGCAGTTTTATAATTTATTGGGATTGCAAACAGAACTTAAAACGATGGGCTACGTTTATCTTACAGGCAATAGCGACAATTGTGAAATTGGGGGAAAATCGTTGAATCTAACGCTCTAATATAAATAAAAATGTTCTCTTGTATGCCACTTTTATCACGATCGTTACTTCCAATACGGTTGTAACCTAAAATAGTAGCGACGATGCAAAATTTTATTCACGAACACTGCGCAAAATTTTCTCACCATGGTTAATGAGCAACGAGATATGTCCTTCATGATCCAAAACTTTTAGTGAGGCGTTAGGGATTAATTTTGCATAAAGATTGGCATGAGCTAACGGAGCTTGTTTATCTAATCTACCTTGCCAAATGACAACAGGGCACTTTATATGGCTCATATCAAATCCCCAAGGCTTTAGGCTTAATTGAATTTCTTGAGATACGCCTGTAATACCACCTTTAAAAGCCTCTAACGATGATTGGATAAATAAATCACCAGCTTCTGTGTCACCTAAAATACGCTGATCTACCTCTGACATTTTACTCGTCATTTTTTTTAATATCCCGGGTTTTTTCAGCATCAAAAACATGAGATTTACCATGACGGTAGCAATTGGGGGTATTGCTTTAATCATTTTATTTATAAACCGCTGTCCTCGTCCTAGACTTGCTGTAGCCTCAGGTATTTCAAAAGGCCCCATACCTGAGACAATCGCTATTTTATTTAACCGATGAGGTATTTTATATCCACATCCTGCAACAAAAGGAGCTCCACCAGAGTGACCTATAATAGAAAATTTAGGGATACCTAAGTAATTGGCAAGAGCCTCAACATCATCAGCCCATGAAAGAATAGTGCGCGTTGGATGTTTAGAAGATAAACCCATTCCTGGTCTATCAATACTAATTAATCGATAATGATTTAAACATGCTATATTTTCCCAATGCCCAGCCTCAAGCCTAGAACCTGGAAGTCCATGAAAATAAAAAACTACCTCTCCTTTTGGATCTCCAAACTCAGCATATCCAAGTGTTCTGCCATCGTTTAACAGAATAGTAGAATTAGTAAAGCAAATTTTGGTATTCATAATAATTTCCCAGAAAGATAGTGCTCTACTGATGCTTCTATCAGCAGAGCAAGATGATCACGATAGCTTACGTTCAGCAAAAACTCTCATAGCAGCTACCAAATAATCAACCAAACCAGGGTGATATTTATTATAAAATAATCGAAAATCTGGATGGTCCAGGTACATTTTTCCAAGTCCTAAATATGTCTCCTTTGTTGGTGTCCAAAAATTATTAACCCAATCGTAATGTTCTTGGATTAATGCCTGAACCTCATCCGAATCAGTCCTAACTCCTTTTGCTAATGCATTGGCCAGCTCAAGATTAAGCTTTTCACCCGCATTTTTAAACTGTTCCCAATTTGATTTTTTCCAGTGAGAAACACGCGTCCAACTATCATCAATTTGCTTTTGTGATATCACTCCTGTTTCGAGCATATATTTTTCGTGCTCTTGTTGTTTGATGGGATCGAAGCCATCATACATTTCCGCATCACGCATAATTATTTTTCCTCTTAAATGTGAAATGGTTTTATCAATCGTCTTGATGAGCGTTGCTGTTCGTTCAAGACTAGATTCCAAAGCAGATTTATGTCTTTTTAATGATTCTATTTTATCAAAATCATCACTACTCATAATCTGTTGGATATCATTTAGAGGAAAACCAAGCTCACGAAAAAATAAAATCTGCTGTAACATAAGCAGCTGCTCTTCTTTGTAATAACGATATTGATTGCCACCATAGTAGGCAGGTTTTAATAAAGCAATTTCATCATAGAATCGCAGAGTGCGGGTACTGACCCCTGAAAGCCTCGCCAATTGATTAATCGTGTATGCCATTTTGCTCTCCTCTAATTGACAACATACACGATAAGGGTTGACGTAACGGCAAGGTCAATAGATATAATAATTTTTTTAAACCTGTTAAAACGACCATTAATCCAGTCATCAAATTGATTGCATAAACTAAGTTAAATTAGCAAGTTTCTGTAGTTGTTATTTTTAAGAATCACTTCAGGTGCACACCATCAAATACCCTATTCATCATCAGCTTAAGTCCTATCTTCTGCTGACTCATAGACTTTATTTTTGTTTCGCTTGCCTACAGCAACAACAAGGAGAATCATTTTATTATCGTTAACTTGGTAGACCAATCTATAGCCAGCCTGATGCAATTTTATCTTATAGCAATCTTTAAGATGGCCACTAAGTTTGGCAGAAATAACATGCGGATTTTCCAGTCGCCGTTTTAATAGTTTTTTAAACTGTTCCTGCAACTCCTTCGATAGTTTCTTCCATTCTTTTAACGCAAGCGGATGGAAATGTAACTCATAGATCATCAAGCGCAACCTTAACTGGCGTAAAGGGCTCTGAAAGGCGTTGTTCTACAATGCTTTTTAGCTCGCTTTCGTCAACAGCATCCATCAGTTTTTCAAAAGTTTCTGCTGGAATTAAATAAGCAGCAGCTACATTATGGTTAAGAATCACCACGGGCATCCCATGCGCATCATTAATAAGTTTTGTGGGATTTTTCTTTAATTCGCTAATGCTAGCGACTTGTGTTGCATATAAAGTTTGCATTTTAATGACCTAAATAAATACCTTTATTATGACTTAATTATAGTGCTTTTTATAATAAAAGGTCAATCATCACGAAATTTATAAAGGGGATTAGGGAAGTTGAATCAAAAGATTATTTAAGTATCCCTAAGAAAAAATTTTAAGCAACATCTCTTTCACGATTGTGCGCCTGCTTGCGATCCCTTTCATTTAGGAGAAAGCCAATGAGATAAAAGTTGTTTTTTCTGTGTTAATTCTATTAAGTTACACCTTCATTTACATTTGATTTTTTATTTCTTATCCAGTCTTTAAGGCTTTCTAATGCACAAGTCCAATCCCAACCTTCTTCAAAAGATTCAAGAGCCTGTTCTGCCTGCTCAAACATATAATCAGCAACCTGCAAAATAAATTGCTTGTCTCTATCTTTATACAAGAACTCAAGCGCATTAATCATTTCATAAATAATGAATCCATACCCATTTTCTGTATAACGGATGTACTCAGGGAAATAAAATGCATAGTCAATGGCTTTCTTTATCTCTTCCCAGTCTCCATTGGCAAGTCGCATTCCAATAGATGCACTTAAAGCCCTCCATAAGACAGAATTATATTGTGCATTTAAAAGAACAATTTCAGCCAAATGTTCTTTAGTAAAAGAGTTTAAATACTTTTTCAGCTGATGCATATCCACAGGTGATTTAGGTCCTCTGTTAAGGTACCGAGATTTTTCAGAAGGCATTAACTTCCCCTTGATTTAAACGTTATTCTAATATTCACCCATTGAGCACCATGCTACTTTTGCTACTCGTTGACAAACGAGCATACCTATATTGATCAGATAATACAGTGTTCACAAGGATCATAACAATATTCATCGCATCAAAATGAATGCATTTATGTAGCAATATATTGCTACATAAATGCTACATATCGCTACAATTTCAGAGATTAATAAATTTCACTGGATCACGTCTTGTTTCTGCCATTTTCCTTATTTATAGAAAATTATTATAAATAAGGAACTCTTTGCAAAAAACAAAAGAACTTAAAAAAACAAAACATGAAGAAACCCAAGCCACAACTGAGGACACCCTCTTTTGCCTATTTCAGGATGTGTTTTTTAGGTGCTAAAATTGTAGCATAGTGTAGCGGCAATGTAGCATTGTTTGTGCTACAAATAATTGATCAAATCCATAACAGGAGACTGCACACCATCTTTGATTTAACAAGTAATTTTACTTATAAGCTTCATTGACTTGATTGTGGTGTAGCAATGTAGCAATTACTCATTGAAACTACAGAAAGCTTCCTTGTTTTTCAGTGTAATCCTCTTACTTTATCTTAATGACAGGATAGATTTGGTGGTCTTGCTGCGGGTGTATAGGAGAGCCAATGCCATCAACAGAATACAAACCAAACTGCGTTAGTGCTTTGGCTGTGTCTTTTTTTTGCTTAGGGCTCTCTGTCTTCTGCTCCATCTGGGCCACGATTGCCTCATATCGTTTGACCAGAAGCTCATATTGGTCAACCAATTGTTTATGGCGTTCAATCGATATTTTGTATTCATCTTTTGTTTGAGATAGTGCATCTGCACTATGAGATATCGTTCCAATAACATATTCTAAGCGATTTTCCTTGTCAGTGATAAATTCATTAATTCTTTGTACAAAAGCTGTTTGTTGTTCTTGATTCATTGATAAAGTGGAAGTAAGCTGCTCCGTTGTTTTTTGAAATATGACAATACATTTGCGCAAGCGTTCCAATTCTTGTTCGATTTTTGTTTTTGATTCGGTTAAATCAACAATTTGAGTCGAAAGTTTGATTTGATTTTGTTGGTATTCGCTCGTTACCTCTTCTAATTGAATTTGGCTGGTATGGATTAATTTTGATTGCTCCTGGTTTTCCATTTTGAGTTGCATTGATTCCTTTTCAAGCTCAATTTGGATTTGATGCAGTTTTTGTTGGGTTGCTTTAAATTTCTCGATTTGCTGATTGAGCTCATCAACTTGATTATCGAGGGATTCAATTTGGCTGGATAATAGGCTGTTGTTGTCTTTGAATTTCTGTATTTGTTCAGCGAATTGCTTATTTAATAGATCAAGCAACTCAACCATCGATGAAAGCAGCGTTCCAAGACCTGCAATACCCTGTTTTAATTTGTCTAAATTGGCAGAATGATCTGCAAAATGATCACCAAGAAGGTAACTACTCGCAGTATAAGCAAACAAGGCAACCAAACTTAAAGTGGTTAGAACTGCCACATGGACAAATATTCCGATAAAAAATGCAGGAGCAACCAATAAAATACCAAAACTTATTTTTTGCCATAGCGGGACTTCATTCCAGTATCGTGCTGCTTGTGAGAGGAGACTGGGTTTGCTGATCATGGAGTCAATGATGTCATTGAGCGCCTCTTTAATTTGCAAGAGTCTTTTATGCGTTTCAAGAATCTCTTCTATTTTTTTGGTATTTGATTGTTCAAAGAGCTGCTCTATAGATGGATTAATTTCCTTTTTATACTTCATAGGTATGTTTCCTTAACCGATTAATAAAACTCTATTGGACTTGCTGAAAAAATGCGCATTGTATCGAATAAACTTAAATCAGTCATCTAAATAGGTGTAGTGATATGACGATAACTACAGAAAAACATTTTATTTTAGGTTGAGTGGTTTGAACGAAATAACAGGTAGGAGCATGCTGCATCATTTAGAAAGTACCAATTGTTACATCGATAATTTATTGATGGGTATTTGAATTTATTCTGAACTAAAACTACGAATATATTTTGAATAGATCACTTGCATGCTTAAATACAGTTTTACAGAAATAATTTCTGTGGATTTAGAGCATGCCACAATACATTGGAAATGCTCTCATCAGATTAGATATGAAGCATTAGTTAGGTACTTTTGGGTTATTTAAAACAACAATTAAAATTTTCAATGGATGCGAATAAGAATTGTCTTACTTTGCATTCGCATCCATTTTTTTACCAAGGTTTCGTATTGAAAGGAGATGGGTTAAAGATTACTTGTTCCTCTTCCTCATCTTCTGTCTTTTTAGGTTCTACATCCTTATTTGACTCAATTTCTTCTTGTTTAGAAGGTTTATCTTTATAAGAAGGTTTGGGTTCCATCGAAAGTGGATTTGGAGCAAAACGTTGCTCTTTTGTGACCTCATCCTTTTCTTGTGCTTTCGGAGTGGGTATGGGCACTAAATTATTTGCGAGCCGTTGGATAAATGCATCGTATAAGGCTAAGGTGGGCATGGTAATACGAAGAGAACGTATGTTTCCTTCCTCATCTTGAATGAGTTGTAAACAATCATCGGAAAGATTGTTCTCTTTTTTAAATTCATTGAATTCTTTTATAATCGCTTCCATGAATTTTTTTAATTCTTCTCTTTGTTCTTCAGTTAATTCATTAGGTTCACAAAGCAGTTTAATCGTAAGGGTCAATGATTCGCGATCACTATCAACCAGCAATTTCCCGTCAGCGATTAATTGTTCAATTATTTCCGGGTCAAAACCCGATTCTAAATCAAGCCCTTCACCATCACCCATTGAAGCAAACTCGCCCATTAATTCATCTGTAGACTCAACTACCTTTCCTGATTTGGTTAGCGATTTATCTTCACCGGAACTTGCTTTTTCCTCGGAGGTTTTACCAGAGCCACCATCACCTCCACCGCCTCCTCCACCATGTCCGAAACAACGACGGGTAGGGGCTATTTCTTTAAAACAAGTTCGACAGCGTACTTTTGCTCCTTCAGCAGCAGCTTCTTTTTTTTCTATCTCTTTAAGTTTTTCTTTTTCTTTTTTTAATAGTTCTAATGTGAGTGCGGCTGAAGAGGTTTGTTCTTTTGCTCCACCTGCTGTGGTTGGTTCAGGAACGGGCTGATGTTTTTCTTTCTCTTTTTCATTGTCTTTTTTCATGAAGGATACCAAATTTAAATTTATAAACATTATGACAATTATACACAAATATTAAATTATCTGCAAAAATTATGTAAAAAAGCGTTATTTTTTACATATAATGAATTAATTTAATGCAAAATTGACGTTAAGTAATGATTTTCGGTTGCGCAAAACAAATTGGCACAAATGTCCTAAACTTAACTGTAAGAGAAAAAACAAAAATTGCAAGGTATGGGGTGAAATTAATTCATTCGGTGAAGGGGTTATGGGTATTAACATGCCCAGTACGAGTGATTAGCTAAGAAAAGAGTCGAGGTTTTATATGGCTGATACATGTACGGGCGGGACAGTAGCATGCTGGATATCAAGTCAGGTCAACATATTAAATAATGTTGCAAATAACTTGCTTCCTGTAGAGCGCTTGATTACAGGAGCAGCGTATCTTATTGGTTGCGCCTTTTTATTTAAGGGAGTCTATTGTTTAAAGCAATATGGCGAACAACGAACAATGATGTCGAGTAATACTAATGCTAAAGAACCAATAACTTATTTGTTAGTGGGTACAATGCTGATTTATTTTCCAACGACCTTTTCGATGTTCATGCAATCTTCATTTGGTTATCAAAATGTTCTTCAATATGCACCGGTAAACAGCGGTAATTCGACTCTTGATACATTATTTGGTAGTGGAAGTGTCGTTGGAAGGCCATTGACTATTATTATTCAAGTCATCGGCCTCATTGCTTTTGTAAGAGGCTGGGTATTGATTGCGCGCGCTGCAGGTTCGGGTAGCCAACCAGGAGCTACTGGAAAGGGTTTAATTCATGTGTTTGGTGGGATTCTAGCGGTCAATATTATAGGTACCATTGAGATGATTAATAATACACTATACGGATCGTGACGCTTAGAGTATGTACAGACATCCATCCTTTTGTGCGGGTCAAATTTAATTTTTTGTGGCTCTATCTTGCGTTATTGATGAAGCAATAAGGAATTAATTTGTTTTCTGGCGCAAGACAAATGACTCGCTGCTCGGTCAAACGTCAGTTTAATGCCCATCTTAGTTGATGAGTCTGAGCGTCATAGTAATCCATCATAAAAAAGCATTTAAGCTGTAAAAAAACCGTAAAAAAATGATCACCCAAAGTGATCGCAATTTTTTTAGTTTAAAATGTGCGCAATACTCCTATTTTTGTTTTTTTATTATGTCTACATCCAATACAGAAATCGCTCAAATTTTATCCGTGAACAAAACGTCTGGTGAATCGGCACAGCAAGAGTTTGTTTACTCAGTACCAAAGACCGAATCCGGTGCAATTGATTTAACTAAGGCCGAGCGCATCGCTGAAGGTGGGACTCACATACTTTATCGATTTCCAGATGCGCCTTTTGTTATTAAATTAATGAAACAAAATCCTAACCCTATGGAACTTGAAGAGTTAGAGAAAAAATATGCTGTTTTATATGAGTGCTTTGACAAAGAAGGGAAACAACGATGCATTCGGGAACAACATATTACTCATCAGGTACAACTTCCCGGAAAGGAACCTCAAGAAGCAGCTTTATCAATCGTTCCATACGAAAAATGTTTCAAATCTAAAGTTAAATTTGATTTTAAAATAGAACCTGCAGAACTTGATATTTACTTAATGGAGCACAACCAGGACTTGTTTGATAAGGCACATAAAGCACTTATTCATAAAGAAGGCTCTGGGGTAGATTTTGAGCTTAATGATTATGTGCTCATTGATGAGCGAATCGGCGCCATTCTGCAACGTTTGGATAGCGATCCTAAGCTTCGGGAAGTCATGATTGAATTTTTAAATCATTATCGTGATTTTTATCAAAGGACTAATATTATCCTGGATGCTATGGGGTTTGAAAACATTCTGTTTTTTAAAGACGAACAGGGTGATTGGCAGTTTAAAATAGGCAGTGCAATTAAGCACGATACAGGGAAATACACGCAGGAGTTATTTGATGCGTTACATTCTGGAAAAGAAGTCAATTTGACTGGTTTTATTAATTTTACTCATGCTTATTTCTCACCGGCAAACATTAGAGCAGTCAATATATGCGCTATGAAACTTGGTTTAGAGCCTGTTATTCATGATGTCACAATCGATTCAACCGATTTAGTTAGAATCTCTCAAGAATTATCAGTAGGAGAGCGAATGCTTGCCTATGCAAGGCATGGTGATTTTGAAAAAATAGATAAAATTCTCCAAGAACATCGGGGTGAGCTTAGTTTTAATCTCAGAGATTTTTGGACATACTCTCTCATCGCTGATGAGTACATTAAACATGGCCAGCCACCAACAGCACTTAAAAATTATCTGGATACGGTGAGTCAATTGCCCGTTATCTTGTCTGAAAACGAAGATGATGCAAAACGAGTAGAAGACTCAAAAAAGGTCATTATAGACCGAAAAAACATGCATGATAAAAAAATAATGCTTCACCAAGAACTCACAACTGTTGCCCTTAATAAAGGGCAACTACAAAAAATAATCAATTCTGCACATACTCCCGCTGTAAGTTATGCTTATGTTGAATCCAATGAACAACACCAACACGGAGTTGTAAAAACTTCTCTTGCTCTTGGCAAAAAAAATGTTCAATCCACAGGTACTGAAAATGCAGTGGATGGTAATACGAGATTTCCAGCCTCTTCACTGAGTAAAATTGTATTTACTTATTTGGTGTTACAGTTGGTCAAAGAGAAGCAAATTGATTTGGATGAGCCATTACTTTCTATTCTGCAGCAACAAGGCCAGGAATATGAGCGATTCAAGGTCAATGGTGAATATCCTGAAAAAGCGATGCAATTAACCGCGCGGCATGTATTGTCACACACTACAGGTTTGCCCAATTGGTCTCCAAATTTATCTTCACCACTCACGTTTGATCCTAAGTCAGATCTAGGTAGTGGATATTCGTATTCAGGTGAAGCGTTTCTTTTTTTACAAACAGTCATCGAGACAAAAACGGGTAAAAATTTAGAAGAGTTGGCTAAAAAGTATGTGTTTGACCCCTTAAAAATGAATCGCTCTACGTTCAAGCCACAACCAGAAGACGACAAAAATATTGTAGTGGTTCATACTCAACTAGAAAAACCGACTTCCATATTAGCAATAGAGCCACCACTTCATTCTGCTGCATCACTTCTTACAACGGCCAATGATTTTTCAAAATTCATGAGTGCTTGGTTGGAGAGTATGGATGATCCAATAATAAAACAAGCTTTTGAGCCAAGCAGTACATACAGTATTGCGAATACATGTGGGTTAGGTTGGCATATTTATAAAAATAAAGATGCAGTCATCGCTTATCAATGGGGTGCAAACCCTAATACACGATCGTTTATTGCACTCAATGTTACAGAAAAAAAGGGTGCGGTATTTTTTACAAATTCAGAAAATGGGATGAGTATTGCCACTCAAATTTTGAATTCTCCTGATTTACATCCTATTGGCGACATGCAAGAGCTCTTTAACTATATGAGTTTTAGTCAAAGTGATGAGGCCGGATGGCAAGAAACCATTGCAGGTAAGATTTGTGAAGATGAGGGTAGGCTTGAAGAAGCAAGAGATTATTTTGAAAAGGCCATTGAGTTAAGGCGTTTGGAATGGTCGAATGCAGTTCATCAAAACTCCTCTCCAGAAAAAACAGTATTTACTTCTCCAATGGAGCCTTTTGTAGGAAATTATAATAATGAAGTAGAAATCGACCTAAGAGAAGGAAGTTTAATCTGTAGGCGTTCTAATAGTGAAACGAAGCTTGTGCGAATATCAGAAACTGAATTTCTGCCTGAAGAGGATCCGTCGTTTAAAATAAGTTTCAAAAGAGATCTCGTAGAAATTCGTTCTATCCATGGTGAGCAAACCTTATTGTTTAAACAATCTTTACCAAACCCCCAATTAGAAACTGCTCATGAAAAAACAGGTGGAACAAAGGAGCAACCCTCTTTAACAACCGTTGATTCAGGAAAAAAAGTGATGTTGCATGACTTGATGAACAAAGCCTACATTCCTGGAATATCCATTGCCACTATTTCTGATGGAACACTTTCTTGGAACGGTGCGTTTGGTATTTCTGATATGGACTCAGGAGATTGTGTTGATGAGTCTACTGTATTTGAGGCGTGTTCCTTGAGTAAACCCTTGTTTGCTTATTTAGTATTAAAGCTGATAGAAAAAGACCAACTGCCACAAGACTTCCTGACTCAATCCTTACCTGAAATAGAATATGGACGATTTAAGAGTGAGGACAGAGAAAAAGTAGTGTCTTTAACTCCACAAATGATTTTGTCGCATCAAACAGGATTACCTAACTGGGAGCCTGGTAATAATCAACTTGAGTTTCAATTCAAACCGGGTGACCAATACCATTATTCTGGTGAAGGGTATCACTATTTACAGAAAGTCATTGAAGCAAAAATGGGTAAAGGTCTTGAACAGCTTGCCCAAGAATATGTATTCACACCGCTTGGAATGAAAAACAGTCACTTTGAACATGCTCGTTTTGAGCCAGGAACACAATTTGCCTCCCGTCATAATGAACTCATGCAGCCTCAACCGTATAGAGATGAAGTAACTGCCGCTGGGTCGTTACAAACTACAGCATATGATTATGCACAATTTGTCATGGCACTACTCAAAGAGCAAACGCTGAGAAAGACAGCAATGAACGAGCTCGTCTCAACAGAAAAAGATGAAACAGCACGAAAGAAAGAGATCCCCCAAGAAGTGTTACAATCCGTATTTTGGGGATTAGGGTGGGGTTTAGAAAAAACAGAGGAAGGAACATTGGCATTCCATTGGGGAGACACATCAGGGGCGAAGGCATTTGTTGCAATAAACCCTGAAAATGGTTCAGCGATTTGTTATTTTGCGAACAGCCAAAATGGGTTATCTCTTGTCAAAGAACTAGTAACTCCTCATGTTGGTGTAACAAAAGGCCTCGATTACCTTTGTGGCAAATATGATTATACACACTATGATAAACCAGGTTACAAAGAACGACATGAAGGTTTACTGGCTGAATCACGAGGCGATTATGTCACTGCAAAAATCCACTTGCTCAAGGCCATTGAATTGGAACCTAAATATACGGGTGAACTGAGGCAACACATTGAGTGTTATGATAAGCCGGGTTGGAAAGAGCAACAGGAAGGAATAAAAGCAGAATTAAAAGGTGATTATAAAACCGCCATAATCAAATTCAATCAAGCACTGGTGCAAGATTTAGAGTCTGAGAGGCAAATTGAAAAACACCTTGCATGGTTAAATGATTTGGATCATCCAATTGCGGTAGGAAAAGAAAAATTACAGGAATATACGGGTAAGTATGGACCTCATGAAATAACCCTTGAAGGAGAGTCACTCAAGCTTCAATCATTTGGACAAAGCTATAAGCTTGTTCCTGTGGGTAAGAATATTTTTTCACCAGAGAAAAACCTAAATTTTCGTCTTGAGTTTGACCCAGAACGAGGGCACGTTGCCTATCATTTTCTCGATCTTGCATTTCAACCCATTATAGAGAAGAAGCAAAAAACAACTGTTCCTATATCAAAAATGAAATTGGAAGAGGTGATGAAAAAAGCCGATATTCCAGGAATATCAGTTGCCACGGTAAATCATGAAGGAGTTATTTCTACACCACTCGTTAAAGGCACAGTCAGCTCAACCCAATGTGGGTTATTGAAGATGTCTTTAGCTAAAGTTAAGGAAGAGCAAAGTAAATTTTATAAATCGTATTACATCCTTACCGAAGAAGGCTTGCTTTATTATAACAAATCGAAGGATAAACTTCATAAGCTTGAACTGGATGAATATCAGCTCGAAGAAGTACGTCAAAGTTTCTCCAAAGACGAACAAATAGATATCTTGTCGGATGATCAATTAAGTGAGATTACCTCGATTACAGACCATCTTCATTCAAGCCCTTCTATGGAAGTAACTCCTGAAACAGTTTTTGGAGCCGCATCACTGAGTAAACCTGTATTTGCCTATTTAGTACTAAAATTAATCGCAGCAAATAATGCGAATAAAGCCCAACCTGGACTAGGACAATTTAACGCCAAATTTGATTTAAAAACCCCTCTTTATCAAGTTTTTCCAGAGATACTAAAAAAATTCCGCAAAGAAGATGAAGATAAGGCCAAGCTTTTGACCACAGAGATGGTATTATCCCACACGACAGGGCTACCTATTACGCATGATGAGAGCAAAAGATTCATTGAATTTCAGTTTGCCCCTGGCACAAAATATGCCTATTCGGGTCCAGGAATTGCTTACTTGCAAGAAGTCATCGAAGCATTAACTGACTCTAATCTTGAAACACTTGCCCAAGAACACATCTTTGGGGAAAAAGCGTTAAACATGAAGCACAGTAGTTTTCACACCGATAAAAGCAGGTCTCCGCAAGCGGCAAATAGCCTCTATACAACGCCAAGTGATTATGCCAAATTTATAGTAGCTTGGATGAATGATGAAGAGCTACAGTATGCATTTCAACCCATGGTTTCCATGAACAATGATTATTTACCTGGCAACTGGCCAATGGATGTCAATGGATTAGAACAGGATAAAAACCATGTGGCATGGGGTTTAGGTTTTGGATTACAAATCGATAAGCAATGTGGGTGCGGTCTTCTTAAAGTGACAACCGATCCAAGCCAATCCCCCTTTGATTGCATCGAAGGCTTATTGGAGGAGAGAAATGCGGTCATCCTATTTAATGATACGCTTTTTTATGCAGATCAAACCAATCGAACGGTTCAGAAAATCGAATTGACACAGAGTAATCAGGATGATTTTAATAGGCTAAAAGAAAAATGCACCGAGTCCTATCAATTAGCCCAAGGGAGTGAATTAAAATTGATTACCTCTGTAACAGGACGTATCCATAGTGCAAAGAGAGCCTATCATTCCGGTGATATGAATGAATACAGAGCGTGGGTGGCTATGAATTTAGAAGACAAGTCGGCTGTAGTTTATTTTGCCAACTCGCATAATGGTCATATTCTAGCAGATTCAATCATCTCTCCAGAAGTAGAGATAGATAACGTATTTAATTACTTTTTTCAAACCTATGGATTTGCACGGAATTTTGATGAGCTACAAGGAATCACTAATTTTCATGGGGTAAATTCCAATTGTTTAAAGAAAACTTCGCCTAAGATTGAAGAAAAACCAGATACACCCAAAGAATTAGAAAAAGGAACTGCTATGAGTGAAGAATCAGAACAGCTCACTACCTCTTTACCCAAAGCAAAAACATTAACTTTAGGATTTTTGACACCAGATAAGAGAAAGGAAAAAAATCAACAGGATAATTATTGTGGATTTAAATCAGGGTTTCTCATAGGTAAGTCTTTTTAAACTAATTGCTTAGCATATTCGGGTAGCTTTGTGGGTACGAAGAACATATTATTAAGAATAAAAGGTCGAGCAGACGGATTTGAATAAAAGCGTTATTACATTTTGAGATAACACCATACCTATAAGGGAGTATACGGTGATGGATGATAAAATCTGTGAGCATTGCTATCCTGAAAAGCGCTGTCATGTTAGAAGAAAATTTTTTAGTTTATTCGATTATTTTATATTCAATCCATTGATCTATTTTTTATCTAAAACGTTTCTCCTATCAGATCAGGATTTTTTACGTTTCGATAATCTATTAAATAGGATGTCCATTACTATTTTTCAAAAATTAAAATTATTTACCAAAACCAATATCATTGATAGGAGTCAATGGAATAACAGCATACTTGCATTATGGGATGAAGCGCAACGAAGGGGGTTAGAGCTCTATAATTTTAAGGAGTCCCAATTACACACGTTGTATTTTATGTTGGTATTTCATGGTAAAAAATATTATTTTACACAAACCCCTATTTCTCTTCTTTATCAAAAAAATACCTGCTTTGATGATGATACCAAATACGATAATAAATGGATCCTCAAAAAGAAATTATTGAACCAAAAAATTCCCTGTCCTGTAGGAAGGGTTTTTATTTCCAGTAAAAGCGCGTATCAATATGGCATTGAATTAGGGTTTCCTCTTGCTGTGAAGCCAGTATCCGAATCCCTAAGTATCCATGCCTTTTGTACTATTCAAACGCCGAAAGAATTAAAAGAGGCAATTAACATAGTAAAGCAAGTTGATTTTCGTGTATTGGTTGAGCAACACATTCCTGGCAATGTTTATCGCTCATTAATTATTAATGATTCATTAATCGCTTGTGTGATGCGTCAACCTGGGAGCGTTATTGGTGATGGTATCAGTACTTTTGCAGAATTAATCGATAAAAAGAATAAAGCTGCTGTTGGTAGTAATTCACACAAAATTATTCTCAATAGTTACTTGAAGAAAATCCTAGAGGCTCAGGGAGTTACACAAAACACAGTACTAAACAAAGGACAACAAATCTTTATTTCAAAAAAAGTGACTATGGGTAGTGGTGCAAAAATTAGTAATGTTATCGATTTAATCCATCCAGAGAACAAATTGTTATTGGAAAAAGTACATAAAATTCTCAATATACCCCTTACAGGTCTTGATTTTATTTGTCAGGATATTTCTCTTCCATGGCATAAGCAACCATTTGGTATTATTGAAAACAATAGTTTTCCCTATATCGACTTGCATCTTAATCCTTCTGATGGGGAGCGAATTAATGTGCCAAGTAAAATTTGGGACTATGTATTAAATGGTTTAGATCAAAGAGGTGGCGATGATTCGATTAAAATGGATTAAAAAATCAGCGAGCAAATGCTTGTTTCTTCACTTCCTTCTTAAAAATTACTTTATACTGCAAAGGGGGGCTCGGTAATTAGATGATTATTAATAGAGCAACACACAATATCCAAATTAGTGTACTTGTCATATAAGGATATGGATAACTCTTGTAGTTTTTCTTTCGAGTAAAAAAATCAATAATCAGTACAGGAACAACAGAAAAGAACGTTAATAAGATGACTAATGCTGCGGATTCTGCACCTTGCTGGAAAGGCATAATCCTTATCAAAAAGGCCAGTGTATCGTGCAAAAATTGATGCGAATAAAAAAGTACCCCCACAAACAAAAAATCAAAAGTATAGATAAACCAAGACGCAGCAAGCATTGGTAGAAGTAGCTTAGCTCCTTTTATTGCCCATAGCTTCTTGAAGGATTTGCTAAACTCCTCTGAAAAAAGAACCATAACAACACCGAAGAGAACAACTAAAGCAAATAACATTTATTTGATCCTTTTCTCAACATCGTTCAATGCCCCTAATGTGTATCAAGTTGCATTGATAAAGCCTTATCTTCTTATGAATGTGTTTTTGACGCGTTCAATTGCACGACGAATTTTTTGTTCAGGTCGAGCGCTAAATGAATTCCCATTGAAAAAATATTCTTCATCTTCAGGAGATTGCTTAGAAAAAAAGTAATTAAACACACAACATCGAGGAGCGTTACATAAAACTGGATTTACGGCATGCCAAGAGGTTCGATTTGTTTCCATCACAAGCAGGCGATTAAAAAGACTAGGGACAACAATGCAATTTTTAATTTCTTTATCCCATAATTCATAATTTCCACCATTTTCGAGTCGCCAATTAGGAGACACATAATAAAGTACATTTACTGTTCGATAGTGTTTTCTATCTACATCATGCGAGTTATCCAAATGAGGATTAAGACGGTATCCTTTGAGTAATGTGCTAATGCCACCAGCAAACTGTGATGGATCAGGAATTTGGTTTTTAATCCCAGTTATCTCTTCAATCACCGCAACAACTTTAGGGGCTTGAATCGCAAAATTAATATCTTGCAATAAACTGGATGCATCTTTTAAGTGGCTGTATTTTAACTTTAATTTTCCAGGAATACTTAATAGATGCATTTGGTTTGGGTTAGGGAAATCGGTATATATTTTTTCAGCAATTTCAGTTGGAAGAAGGTCATCTAGGGTAAAGTAACGGGCAACTTTTATAGGATGCTCAAGAAAGAACTGTTGTTTCAAATGCTCCTTAGTTTCATTTAATCTATCTACAATCAGATCCGTTAATTGATTTCTTGTATTAGTTGCCATTTTAAAATCTTATATTTGTATATTTATTAAAATAATAGTCTATTTTTTATATGGCTATGGGGATTGTAGAGGCTATGATTGAATTCAAGTGATGAATTGGACTGTTTAAAGTTCATTTTAGGTTAAGTTATTGGACTATAGTATAACCTGGATTTTCTATTTTCGACGGAACTCATCTTTTTATATCTCTCTGTCTCGGCCTTTTATGCTACTATCCTCGTTTTGAAGTTCGTCCGGTAGGGGAAGGCATAGGCTGCTACAATTAGCAGCCTATTTTTATTCGAAAGAGGTTCCATGACAACAAAACAAAATAATTTACATAGCGGCAATAATCAACAGTATGATGATATTGAATATGCTATTTATTGTGAGGGACTTGAAAAACAATATAAGCAGGCAAAAGAGGATTCTTTGTTTGAAGTATTAAAAATATTAGAGCTAGATGAAGAACATTCGGACAGTGATTTAATTCAAGCACTTAATTATTTCAAGAAAAATGACGGCTATATAAGAAAAGATGCGCCTGTTAATTTTTTGACTGAACGTGAAAAAAGAATACTTAATAAAGATGGTGAATTTCGTTCAGGTCTCTACTGTATGCTGCTATCAGTAAGATTTTCTGAAGCAATCCAGAACAAATCAGTATTTCTCCAGCATTCATTAAAATTTGCTTTTGATAAGACCTAATTCCTGATATTTTGTTATCACTGGTGGGGTATATGGGGGCATGGTTGAGTAGAATGGCCAGATCACCTTAAGTTGGTTATTGGCCGAGTAGTTTTAGAGACTCATCAGAAAGAACAATTAATTTTATTTAAACAGATCAGAGTGCGTTCCTGTCCTTTCAAAAATAATCGCATCAGATTCTAGTTTGTAAATTAAAAGCCAATCAGGTTCTACATGGCATTCACGGCGATTAGCATAATTACCTGTTAATGCGTGATCTCGATTTTTTTGTGGTAATTTTTCTTGGTTTAAAAGTAATTGCATGATCTTAAAAACCTTATTAAGTTCCTTGCCACGTTTTTTTATAAGTTTAATATCCCTTTCAAACTGGTTTGTGGTGATGGGTTTAAGCATTAGCCTTCCAACTTATCAAACATATCTTTGGCATTCTTATAATAATTAAGATTCTCACCGCGATCAGTATGCTCAAATGTTTCTTGGGTTGTTTTATTTGGGATGCGGATATCAAAAGGGATTCCATGTACTAATTTAATTTGACGTAAGTAAATTTCAATAGCTTCTGATACTGATAAACCCAATTCATTTAATACGGATTCTACTTCCAGTTTTAATTCTGGCTCTATTCGCGCTCTTACAGTTGCTGTTTTCATTTTTATCTCGAAAAATCATGATGGTTTAATTGTAGCACAAAAAGGCCACGTTATAAGAGTTTAATGAAGAAAATTATTTGATGCGGCTTGTGATAGATAACGCACCTATCTCAAATAGGGTATAATGGGAGAAAAACAAAAAATGAGAAATCAAGGTGAATCATATTTTGGCATACATACTCCGCTATGGTTAGCATTATCTCATCTTATCCATTTTAGAATATTTTTAAAGAAGTAGGTTTAGACTCACGGTTGTTCATGAAATAAAGCAATTAACTCTTTACTGGAAGAACATCCTAAGGACTCCATTAATTTAGCAATCATTCCTTCAACTGTCCTGTAAGAAACATGAGTTTCACGGGCAATTTCTTTAGCTGTTTTACCTTGTGCCAACAACTTCAGGTATATGGCTTGTTGTTCAGATAGCTCAACTTTTGTGTGGAATTCTTTATGGTACATGGTTAAATCTTTTTTCTCCAAAATTGATTTTAGATTTTTTGGAGGTAGCATTTCTTCATTCCTCACCACAGCCTTCACAATACAACGCGTATGCTCTTCTAATTTGCCATCATCACCATGAATAGTGAGTGTAGCAACCTCTTTATATAAATTATCTCGCTCATCATGTAGTTGATCAAAAAAATCGCTCAAACTTGGTATAGGCAATAAACTTGTAGTATTTCGTGCAGTACGATCGATTTGGACCGGAGTACTCACATCCAAAAATATGGTCAGTTCATCGTGCAATAATTGACGATTTTTTAAAGACAGAACAACACTGGAATCGGTTGTCACAACAATGTGCTTTTGATTGCAAAGAGAACTTAATATATCGAACTGACAATCATAAAAAGTCTCACTCCCAAGGCTTCCGAGTATCTCAGACACATGTCGTCCAATATGAGATTCTAACCCAAAATCTGCATCAATAAATTGCCACCCTAATAATTGAGCCACGGACTTTGCTAATAATCCTTTACCCGCACCATGATGACCAACAATAAAAATTCGTTGAGGTTGATTCATTCTTACTTTCTCCTAACTGCAAACAATATAATAATTATACAAATAGACCATAAGATGCATCAATACGTAGAACTACGTGAGTATCGAGTATAGAATTATTATTCTAATCTAACAGAAGAATTAATTTGGGGAAAAATAGCAGTATTTTTTTCTTCCAAGCATTCACTTGAGATTACACTGATTGATAAGATAATAAGCAAAACATTGATAACAATTTTACGAGTAAATATTCTATGCCCAACTATCTGCATCTCGCCCTGAAATCCGAACGACTTCAGTTAATCCCTATTTCACTAAACTATGCCGAAGAGTTGTGCAAAGAATTTACCGCTGAAATTACAGAACATATGTGGCCAAGTGCTCCGAAAACTCAAGAAGAAATTAACCAGCATATTTCTGAACAACAAATCAAAATGCAGGAAGGCACTGAAATCGCATTAATCATTTTAAACGAAGAAAACCAAGATTTTTTAGGATATGCCTGCCTGCACCAAGCGAATACGAAAATACCCGAATTAGGTATTTGGTTAAAGAAAAGTGCTCATGGATTTCACTATGGTTTTGAAGCAATGAATTTATTAAAAACATGGGCTGAAACTAATCTTGCTTATGATTATCTAAAATATCCAGTTGTAAGACATAATATTCCAAGTCGCAAACTTGCCGAAAAAATGGGTGGCATCATTCAAGATGAATACATCAAAACAAGTGAATCAGGCAAGTTGCTTGATGAAGTAGAATATCGATTTTATGGTGTACCAATGAAAAATACACAACCCCATGAAAAAACGAATATTACTGAAAATTTAGTGCGCGAGCTCATTGCTCAGCAATTTCCACAGTGGAGTCATCTGCCTATCCAAGCTGTAAAAAATAGCGGTTGGGACAATAGAACTTTTCATTTAGGTACAGAAATGCTTATTCGTATGCCCAGTAGTGCTGAATACGCAGGACAAGTGGAAAAAGAGCAACTCTGGTTGCCCAAATTAGCACCACATCTTCCTTTTCCCATACCCGCCCCTCTTGCGATGGGAAAACCCAATGAACTTTATCCTTGGAAGTGGTCAATTAATCATTGGCTTCCTGGAGAAACGGCAGCGGTTATTAATGATTTGTCTGAGTTTGCATATGAGTTAGCTCTATTTCTTAAGGCACTCCAAAGCATCAATTCAATGGGTGGACCTCTTGCCGGTCCCCAAAGTTTTTATCGTGGCGGTGATTTAGCAGTCTATGATTCAGAGACACGCAAAGCCATCAAAGATTTGAAGGACACTATAGATTTCCGTGCTGCAACAGAAATTTGGGAAAAAGCATTATCCACTTCTTGGCAGAATCCATCAGTATGGGTTCATGGTGATGTGAGTGTTGGCAATTTATTACTTGCCCAAGGAAAATTAAGTGCAGTGATTGATTTTGGCCAACTCGCGGTCGGCGATCCTGCTTGCGATCTCGCTATTGCCTGGACACTATTTGAAGGAAAAAGTCGGAGCATTTTCTTAGAAACACTGGAACTCGACCCAAATACTTGGGCACGAGGACGAGCTTGGGCTTTATGGAAAGCGATGATGTATCTTGTTAACCAACAAACCGAGATGAATTTTGAAGCAAAAAGAGCATTGCGCACGATTCATGAGGTGGTCGAAGACCATAAGCAATGATCATGAAGAATACTCACATAAAATGGGCGCTTAGTACCCTAAACGAATTAGGGTATCAACTTAAAACCATAAAACCCGAAATAATTCTCGACACAGCTTGGTCAGAAGTGTGTCGCTTTCAAACCAATTTTGGATTAGTTTATTTGAAGAAGGTACCTTCTGCCTTGTCATTAGAAACTAATGTCATTTTGCTATTGCAGAAACAATTCAATGCCCCTGTTCCAAAAATCATAGCTCATAATCAAGAACTTCACTGTTTTTTAATGCAAGATGCTGGCATTCCTTTGCATGAGGTCTTTAAACAGGAATTTAAGCCCAATCTTTTAATTGATATGATGCATCATTACACAATGCTTCAAATAAACTCCGCAGATAAAATAAGCTTGTTTCTTGATTTAGGTGTCCCAGATTGGTGCCTGCAGCAATTGCCAAAACTTTATCAGCAATTACTATGTGAGGAAGAGCTATTGATTGGTGATGGATTAACCCGAGAAGAATTAAAACAATTAAAAAGATTAGATGGTAAATTAAGAACTTTTTGTGACCAATTAGCCAGTTTTAAAGTACCTGATACTTTTGGCCATGCAGATTTTCACGATAAAAATATTTTAGTGAATCCAAATACTCATCAAACCACGCTGATTGATTTAGGAGAAGTTGTTATTACTCATCCATTTTTCTCATTCGTTAATTGCTTGTATCGGGCCACAGAACATTTAAAACTACCAAATAGTCAATATAGGAAATTACAGGAGGATTGTTTTAAAAACTGGCTGTCGATAGAGTCATCTGCCCATTTGTTTGAGATCATTGCAATTATTGAACAATGTTGGGCTATTCATGCGGTGTTGGGCGAATACCGCTTAATTAAAAGCATCGACCCAATCGCATCAACTACACTACGTCGACAAGGCCGATTTTCTGGAAAATTAAGAGCTTGGATAGAGCAATAAAGCTCTATTACTGCCGGACTAATCGGATATTTTCTCTATCAATGGCACTATTTTCTGTGGAGCGATAAGGGTTAATATCCAATCCTCCGCGCCGAGTATAACGTCCATAGACTGTTAATACTTCAGGTTTGCAATAATTCATAATATCCACAAAAATTCGCTCAATACATTGCTCATGAAACTCGTTATGATTTCTAAAAGAAACAAGGTATTTTAATAGGCCTTCTCGATTGATCTTTTTTCCTTTATAAGCAATTTGTATGCTTCCCCAATCTGGTTGATTCGTAACCAAGCAATTTGATTTTAATAAGTCAGAATATAATCGTTCTTCCACAACCACATCATGAACGCTAAGAAATGATGGCTCAACCAAATAGACAGAGCATTCAACATCGAGGTGATCGATACACTCACCTTTCGGTATTTGTGATACAGTGTAGTGTTTTGCTTGCTCCAAAAGATAAATTTTAACTAAAACTGGGGCTTCAATACGTACTTCTAAATCTTTTTTTATCGTATTTTCTAACTCACTAATACTTTTTATTTTGGTGTTATTAAATGAATTAAAATACAGTTTTAATGACTTGGATTCGATGAGCTTTGGCGAGTTACAATCATAAAAAATTTCACCAATCCCAACCATCGGTTTTCCTTTTGCGTTGAGCCAAGAAACTTCATAATGATTCCAACAGTCAAAACCCACAAAAGGAGGATGAACAGGATCAATGCCAATTTCTTGCCGCTTACCCGCTCTGGAGATAGGATAGAGCCGATTGGGATTATAGGTGGAATCGTAGTCTGATTTTTTACCTAACTCTGATTCACTAGCTGCTTGATATTTTTTTAATACAGGATCGCTCATAGTATTTAACTCCAATATTTCAATAATTTTTGCACTACTTTGCCAATTGATTGGCTGGTTTATTTCCAATTGACTGGCAATGTAAGTTAACAAAGAGGCTGCTTCATTTATTTTATTAGCCTTTTCGCTCAATTCGCGTGCTTGAAGGCTCATTGATGCAGCCAGATTAAAGTTTGGATTCCCAATAATTTCTTTGATGGTAGATAGAGAAAATCCAAGGAATTTTAAGGTGATAATTTGTTGTAAAATGAGTAAATCAGCTTCAGAATACAAACGATAGCCAGAATCAGAGCGCTTTGTTGGTTTTAACAAACCTACTTCATCGTAGTATTGCAATGACCGAATTGAAAGAGAGGTCATTTGGCTGATTTCTTTAATTTGATAATAGTTCATAAGCATCATCTCCTTAATTGATGATTCTAAGCTATCACGCAACGTGAGGGTCAATACTTAATTAGTAATAAAGAATAAAGGAATTTTTTGTTTCATGTTAAAATGTGCGACTCTATAGTAATATTTACTACATAGTGGTTATTATGAACTCAAATTCTATTCAATTAACTCAAAATCATGGAGGGCCGCTCCATTATCTCGGAAATAGGTACCTTACTCTTCCCGATTTGACAGGGCATATGTCCCCTGACACTAGCTGGTTGAATGAACATTTCTCTGTATTATTGGCAAATAATAAGGGCCAAAAATACAAGAAAGCCATTGAGCCTTTTGCTGGTTCTGCTTCCTGGAGCATGGCCGCAATGGAAGTTGGCCTTGCAGAAGAATATATTATCAATGACAGCAATAAAATTCTGGTTAATACACTTCAATTAATAAGAGACAATCCTGCTCTTATCAAAGCTTCTTATGCTGCCTTAATAGAAAAATATAATCTTTCCATATCAAAGAAAGATTTTTTTCTTGAGGTGATTGAGAATTACAATCAAGCAACTGAGCCTGAAGAAAAATCTTTGATGCTTCCTTTTATCATCAATCATTCATGGGGCGGAATCCTTTTTTATGATAAGGAATTGAATATTATCTATCGCGAAGGTGAATTATTTGAAGGAAAAAACGCCAATCGATTTCTTGAACATGCGAATTTGTCGTTGGAGCTGTTCTTGAGTGAAGTTGACCGTGTATCTAACCTACTTAATGCGAATCAGGTTTCATTCAGAAGTGGCGATTTTATGGAGGTAATTTCTAGCGCGGTACCTGGTGATTTTGTGGCGCTGAATCCTCCTTATCCCGAGAATGAACACTCAACGGTTGAAAAGGCTGGGATGTATGTTGAACTTTATTCGCCTGAAAAAATGCACCAGAATTTGGTTCAAATCATTCAACATCTTGAAAGGCAAGGTATTCATTATTACATGACTTATGGATTTTATAATCCCAAATTCAAAAACTATGTCTTAACTAATGAAAACCAACAACCAATTAATTACTTTCGTGTTCTAGGCTATGAGCATTGTGCTTTTGGAATAGGCCTTGATCAAATGTATTTTACTTCTCAATTTTCAATACCCAAAGGGATAAACATATTCAAAGCAGAAGAGGTTTTAGGAACCCAGGATATAACACCTGAAGAAGCGCTAGAACAATTTAAGCTGCTTTCCAAAAAATGTTTTGCTGTTATTTACCGAGCTTTTATTAAGCCTGGGCTTGAGATGGAGTATCAAAAGGCCTGGCATCAGGTCGCTTCCTATTTTGTGCAATATCGCGGTGCGTTAGGTTCTTGCCTGCATAAAACTAACGATGGTATGTGGCTTGCCTATTCTCGTTGGCCTGATAAAGCGACTCGAGATGCTTCTTGGCCAAACGACAATGCACCATCTGAGATGTTACCCAATGAAATTAAAAAAGCAGTTATAACCATTCAAGAGAGTATTGATCAAACACAAAAACTACCCGAAATTACTATGGAAGTTGTCAATGATTTATTGTATTCAAACTAATTTTAAAAGATATAACTCATGAATCAATCGCAAATGAATTACCAACTAGAGCTTGTTATAGACCCCAAGCTACTAGAACAGCAAGATAAAATTATTCGTGATGGGATAGTAAATTTTAATGCTCCTTTTACGGGAACCAAACCAGAGCGTTACTCAATCTATGTGAAAGGTAAGGAGGGTAATATTATTGGCGGAGCTATTGTGTATGCTCATAAAAACTCAATATACGTTGACGTCCTCTGGGTTAATGACGAATACCGTGGTCTTGGTATCGGTGCTGAGCTATTACGCAGCGTTGAAGCCGAAGCAATTAAACGAGGAATTCCAGCATCAACATTAGATACTTTTTCTTTTCAGGCAGAAGGATTTTATTTAAAACAAGGCTATCAGCATTTAGGAACAATTCACAATTATTTAGAAGGGCATGATCGAATCTATTTGAGGAAACAATTGTAGAAAGAGCGAAGGCATATCCTCCATAAAAGAATTATGCCTTGAAAAATAAACAAATGAAGCATCTATTCTGCAAAGTTGAATTTTTATTGGAACTGATCGTAAAAATTCATAAATGAATTAGAAAGGAAAAGGAGGTAGCTGATTCCTATCTCTAAGCCAGAATGGATGATGCCATTCTTCATAGATGGAAACAGGCATATTACTTTGCTTGAATTCATCAAAAGATAAGTCGCAAAGAAACCATTTAAGGAATTCCGCGCAAGTTTCTGGACTAATTAATTGACCGGACTGATATGCCTCATCAAACATTTTATGTAAATGAAATGAAGTTGTTTCTCTTAAGATTTTTTGAATTCTTGTATCCACTTCCCCCGGAATAACACAAGACACGCCGATATTTTTCTCGGCTAACTCTTTTCTCACAATAGCGGTTACTTCATCCAAACCCGCTTTACTGGCACAGTATGTTGAACTTTCCTTAAGTTTCAAAGTGGCTGCTCTTGATGTAACAAATAAAATCCGAGACTTCTCAGGCATCCCTAACGCAAGGAGTGCCGTTAGTTTCATTGGAGCTAATAAATTAACCTGAAACACTTCATCAATACTGTCACAATCGTATTCAGTTAATGGACGTGGCGGGCTTTTCATTCCTGCATTTTGAACTAAAAGATGAAGTGGTATTCCAGACTCATTAATAATTGTTGCAACCTCTTCAATATCACTATTGCGGGTAAAATCCGATTGAATTGGAACAAAACGAGGAAATAGCGCTTTAGTATCCGCTAAGCTGCTCACATCCCGCCCTGTTCCATAGACAACCCAACCGTCACCTAAAAGAATTTTAGCGAGTTCAAGACCAATTCCATGGCTGGCTCCGGTCACTAATGCAGCTTTATTATTGTTGATGTTCGTCATGAAACATTCCTTGAAACTTAAGTTCGTGCGATATGGTAATCAAAGTTGAGTAAAGTTAACAGTTTATTCTTAATTCACGTGTTACTAATTGAGTTAATTCAGTAATACTCACTTTGACTTGAATAATAGTAGGCAAAACCTGAAGAACCTGCTCAATACCAATATCCTGCTGCTCTTTATCAGAGCTAAAAGAACGCTCTATATTATACACCAACCAATTGATCCAATTGCCCAGAACACCATAAAAGGCTGCTTCCAAATGATCGTGATTTATTGTTATTCCAGAAGATGCGTATGTCTTTAACATTTTTATAAATAAAGGCTTATGAAACAGTGGAGTAGTAATTCCACTCCAATCAAGAGCACAATTGACTATTTCATAAGTGGGATTAAGTTTTCGCGCAGATTCCCAATCGATAAGAAACGGAGCATCATTTTTATCCCATAGAACATTTTTCTGATCGAGATCACCATGGCTTACTACACTGCTACTTTGTAGAATAGGTATTGCTTTTTGATAGAGGTCGTTAAGCTCAATTATAATCCGTTGATTACTTTTTAATTGATCCTTAAACACCAAATTTTGGCATGCTGACTGGTCTATTAACAGACTAATTTTTTCATTAGGATGAATATCAAATTCTTGAGCGCTCAGCTGGGGAACATTAAGATTAATCTGATGAATTTTAGCCAAGAAAGTGGCTATTTTAAGTGCATGCGCCTCAGATATAGCGTCTTTATCCAATGCTTTTGCTATTATCCAAGGATAAACAAGAAAAGCCTCATCTTCCGAAAGGATTAAGTAATTATTTTCTAATTTTAAAGCATGAACTGCGGGAATAGTACGCTGGGAAAATTGGAAGGCTATATCTTCTGTCAATTCATATTGGGATTTAACTTCTTCAGTTAACTGAATCCTTTTATTGAGCTGTTTTACAGCAAATTGCGAGCCATTGCATTCCAAATACCACATTTTATGTAAAAGACCCCCGTAAACTCTTTGAGGCAAGTCGCAAGGTTGCTTCATCTTTAATTTTTTACAGATTGTTTCCAGTTGATTTTTATTCACCATGAGCTGCCTTAAGAATGCCTTGTGTTTCTAATTCTTCGTTAAAAAATTTGACAAAAAATGTCTTGTTTAACTTGGGATTTTTTTTATTGATTCTCGTAAATTCTGCTATGTAACCGCACTTCTTATAAAACTCTGGAGCTTGAAAAGCACTGGTCACTAAATTGATATTATTAAAGCCCTGACCTTTGAAATGATGTTCTAGAGCAAGCAATAACTGCTTGCCATACCCTTTACCACGATGAACACTGTCTACCCAAATATCATCCACATAAATTTCTGCAAAGGCTGTAAAGGCATTAATCACACCAAAAACTTCCCCTTGGGCAGAAGAAATGGTTACTGAAAAACGTCGATAATTGACGTCAATACCATGCTGAGCCTCATAAGCAATAAATCCCTTTGTCATACGTTTTTCTGTAGCTTCATCCAGTTCATCAACAAATTGGATTTGATATTCCTTTTTACTTTCTAAAGGCTCGCTGCATTCAAGTGCTGTACAATCAAAACGAAAAATAACTCGCTGAGGCTGGTGTGGATCATAATCGATGGTTTTGATTTCTTCCTGGTAATTACCCAGTGTAATTTTTGAAATAGTATTGCGCCAAAAGCTAAGCCCTCGCCTATTTTCTGGAATCACGGAAACTTCCCATAAGCCTGGATGCATGTTCCATAGCTCAGAGGAGACTAAATACCCTAAACCTTTGCCTTGAAACTTAGCAGCAATGAAAAACTCGCCCATATTCCACGCAGTATCAGGGTAAATTCCTTCTTGATTTAATAGGGCAAAACCTGCTAATTCATTGCCTACTTTAATCAGAAAAGCTTTTCTTGTCGGCTCTTCAAAGTAATTTTTAAAATCGAAGCTGTCGAGTAACTACCCCCCATTGCTGGAGGGCAGTCCTCTAAGAACCAGTGCTTGCGAGTTTCCCCGCACACGGCTCAAGCCTTTTCATAAGCCAACTTCGGTTGACCCAGCCATTACGTGTCCTTTGGATGAGGTCTTGGTCGTCAGTGTCTGTTTCGCGCCTCCCTGTCGTGATCGACGATCCCGTTTGCTGAAGTACTCCGTGAAGCATGAATCGTATGGTGTAGCTTCGGCTTTGATTTTAATATGCCGTTTGATGACAACAGAGCTTGCTGAGAACAAGTCTACACTGATGTTAGTGTCATCCGCTTTTGCAGTTTTGGCGAAGAAAATCCAGTTTCTTAACCCTTGACTTCGAAAGTACTTCCTTTGTATCCATGAACTGCTTTTTCCCGGATGTCGGCGACAAGACCAACTCCACAATGCTTTGTAGATGTGATGATCTACATAGCTAAACGTCTCTTTTGCGCAGCTATGTCGAAAATAATTAGCCCAGCCGCTAATTTTTGGATTCAGCAGATGGATTAAGTTTTCTGTCTTAGCCGTTGCATTTGATTTGATGGTTTCTCTGATAACCGTTAAAAAGCTTTTGACACTCTTTTTCGAGGGTTTGATGATGCATTTACCCTTATATTTGCGAATATTAGTACCGAGAAAGTCAAATCCATCATCAATGTGCGTGATTTTGGTTTTCTCTTGCGAGAGTTCCAGTCCACGCTCTTTCAGGAAAGACTCCACCACTGGTTTTACTTTCATTTGCAGTATTTCTTGCGAAACGCCCGTTACGATAAAGTCGTCCGCGTAGATACTGAGATTGACCTTGTCAGTGCGTTTGTTTATGGCAGAGTGTACTGCTTGTTCCAGTCCGCTGAGCGTTAGAACCAAAAGTGTCGGACTAGCGAGCCCTCCTTGTGGTGTGCCCAATTCTGTTTGATGAAAGAGGCCATCGTCGATATAACCAGCTGACAGCCATTTGCTCAAAATTTCTTTATCCATCGGGATATTTTCCCGTAGCCAGTCATGGGAAATTTTGTCAAAACATGATTTAATATCCGCTTCAAGAATCCATTGAGCTGAACATTTCCTAGCCAATGCATTGAAGCAGGCTTCGATTGCATCCGCTGTGGATCGCTTTGGGCGAAACCCATAGCTGTTTTTGTCCGCGTAGAATTCTGCTATGGGGGTCAGTGCAAGTAAGTGTAATCCTTGCATTGCCCGGCATTTCATAGTTGGGATTGAAAGCGGCCTCTGTCGGCCATCCTTTTTGGGGATATAAATCCGTTTGAGCGGTTGGGTTTTATAGCCCCTCCGAGTCAATGACAGTGCTGCATCTATCTTCTGTTGTGGTGTTTTCCAAATGACTTTATCAACTCCAGGGGTCTTACCCCCTTTGTTTTGTACAACTCGTTTTACTGCCAAGAGCTTGGCTTGGAACGAGTGCGTCAGAAGCCATTGCAATGCTTTGACTTTGCCATGACGACCTTCGCTAATAGCTTTCGCGATACGCATTTGTAGTCGATGTACTTCGGCCTCAGTGTTTTTCCAATTGATGGAATCCCATGTGGCTGACGTTGAGGATGCACCAGTCAGCAATGCTGCTGCCGTCATTTGCCTTTCCTCATGCTATTGATTCTCCAAATTATCTCGCGCTTAAAGACCAGTCAGGCGTGGGCTCACTTTCGTGTCTAATTATATTTCAATCAGTATCCTTGCCATTACAGCAAGACATTCGCTTTTCCTGACCTCCTATTCCCGCACAACCATAGGTGTGTCTTGCAACGCACTGTCCCTGTTTGTATGCAGGGAGTTCTACGGGGTTGCCACGTTCCACTTCACAAACTAAAGTGGGTTAGGTTCTTTCTATCCGCCGGCAATCGTGTTATCCGTGAAAGTGTGATATGAAAGCCCACTTTCTTGATTGCGGTACCGTTTTGGTGAGAGCCTTTCAGCACTTTTGGCTCCTTAGGCCTAACGACGTTTGACGAAAGTTCACATTACATTAACCATACCACTCATCTCTAGCTCCTCCCCGCCTTGGTGCTGGCAGGTTCGACACATCCTCGCGAATTTGTCTACGGTTCCCCGCGGCTACATTGTCCCTAAAGCTTCACACCATTAGATTACTCCAATTGCATGTTTAGGTAGAGAACTACTGACGGAACAGTAGGTTGCGTGCAGGTGGCTATCTGCCGCAACAGTTTGCATAGCGACCTCGTGTCGCACTTCATAAAGGCCATCGGAGGGCAAAGCCCAATCATCTGAAATAAAACCACAGTCACGCGAGAGTTCATATACATAAAATCGTGCCATGTTGTGAATGGTAGGATAATCATCTAATGTTGCTGTCTCAACTTTTAAAGCAGATTGTAATTCTTTGATGTTCACAGCACTTTCCTTAAATAGAGTTTTGCCATATGACCTTCATTATGATGTTGAACATCATCAATTAATGCTTTGCGGATAATCAGTTCAACAGACATTTTAGAACTCCAGGTTCACTCTATCCCCTGATAGATTAGGAGATGAAATCACCAAAAAAGAAACCAAATTTCCGGAACAGTTTTTCACTTGATGAGCTACCCCTGCTTTAATACTTATTCCTTCCTGTTCCTGCAACACTTGTTCATAATCTTCAAACTCAATAACCAATTGTCCCTGTAAACAATAAAAAAATTGCTCTGTTTCCCGATGATAGTGCTTTATCTCACAACTTCCTGAGGGCATCGTTTCATAAATAACACTAAACTGACCATTATTTTTTAACCACCAGCCATCACAATCCTGTCCCCACTTAAAATGAGAGGCATTACTTATTGAGACAACCTCTTCGCTCACTACAGACTCTGATACAGGTAATTTTGGTTTTTGACTTAAGCTTGAGACTGAATCATCATTTAAGAGTCCGATGTCTCTTGTTTCCTGAAATTCTTTGCGCAAAAAATAAAAAATAGAATTTTTTTGAAACCCATGCCGCTCAAATTCAAGTTTGAATCCTAATTTTTTATAAAATTCTATTGCTTCCCAATCCATGGTGTTGACTGTTGCAAAAGCACAACCTTTTTCATTGCCATACCTCAATGCCGCTTGCATGAGCTTTGTTCCCCATCCTTGATGTCTGATGGACTCACTCACCCAAAGATTATCGACATGAAGACCTCCATAGAGCGTTCCACCACTACAACCACCCACAATGCTATTGTCTGCATCTCGAATAAAGCAAGCAAAAAAATCTAAAGACTCGAAGCCCCTTTGTTGTTTGGCATATGCCTTAATCCCATTTGTTAATATTTGAACATCATCAGGATCTGGATTTTCTAAAAACGATAATTTTAAAGTCATCTCATTTATTCCACTGTAGGAAGCCAGGCACCATGCTCAACATAGCTTGCCTCATTACTGCCTGACCATGGTGGCATAGTAACGCAAATAAACACTAAGTCTGCTGCATCACTTCGGTATTGAAAATGTGCTCCCAAGGGAATATCAATGCTGACTCCAGGTGTTAAAGGAGTAATACTCTCTTCATCGTTCAACTTACGCCAAATAGCTCCTTCCCCAGAAAGAACATGCCAAAATTCAGATACAGTTTTATGCCGAACCGCTTTGGAAATTGTTCCTGCCTTTAAAGTACAGTGAGCCATTCCACCTAAATGGTTATTCATCAGCAATCGTACTTCAGCTCCTGCTGGTGAAGTGTGCTGATATTCTTTAGGTATTCCTTTTTGTGTTTTCATTCATCACCTCAATTATTTTCTGCATTCAAAAACAATGCTTTCATCTGCTTCCTCAGGCGACGCCAGTCGTTCAAAAGCTTTAACCATTCGGACCTCCCTAAAACCAATCTCAGTAAGCAGATTAAGCAAGAAAGAAGGGTCTTGATAAATGCGAATTTTGTATTCCTCAACCTCTGTTTGAATCACACGGTTGTTATCAACCAGTTCATATTTACCTATAGAGTAACAAACCTCTTCATCAAGCATGGCTAATTGGCTTAAGACTATAAGCGTTCCATCTTCTTTAGGCCATCTTGATCCTCTCCATATACCTAATTCTTTAGGCACGGCTTGACGTGTTTCTACTTCAAATACAAAAAGTCCTTTGTCTTCCAAATGCTGATAAATAGTTTTTAAGGCTTTTTGGATATCTGCCTTTTGTGTAATGAGGCAAAAAGAACCACTGGGTATAAAAATCAAAGAATATTTATTGGATTGATTTAAATCTTCGATAAAACCATGCCAGACTTTTGGTTTAAGATTTGTGCTACTGGCTTTTGCATGCAATCGTTCTAACATCGGCTGACTTGCATCAAATCCATGAACATCAAATCCTTCTGCAGCCAAAGGCAATAAAAATCGACCTGTGCCACACATAGGTTCTAAAATCGATCCTTTAGCCTCCGCAGCATAGCTTCGATAGAATGAGTATGCATCTTGTGGCGCATTAGGTTTACTTAAATCATATACTTCAGTACAAAGGCTCTGATAGGTATCCAGTTTTTTCATGGGTTCCTCATTGAAATCCAATACCATTAAATATTCATCATAGAAGGTATCATTAATTTTAAGCGCTTTAGGTTCGGTACCATAAATTCGAAACCCTTGCTTTTGATAAAAAGCGCGAGCCACAAAATTACTTACTACACAGGTCAGGTGCAATTGAGTAACACAAGTTCTTGCATGCTTTATCAGGGTTTGAATTAATGCTGTTGCAATTCCTTTCCCTCTGTATTCAAGACGAGTATACATACCCCAAAGTACACCACGGTGTTTTGTTTTAAGTGAATTAAGCGTATAAAATCCAGCACAAGACACTAATAAATCATCAACAAAGACACCTAATACATACCCTTTACTTAATCCATTTTGAAAATCAGTATCGGACATAAACACTTCCTCTTCATAAGAAGAGCCGAAGCTTTCTGGTGAATTGGTCAGAGCTTCTAAACGTATTTCTTTCCATAGATGCCAATCCGCATCAAACAATTGTCTAATCTTCACAACATTATCTCCATGGCGGTGACAGGATGTCCTTTAAATTCGTCCATGCCAATTGTGCACCAACCAAGACGACTGTAATATTCTGGAATGGTAGGGTCAAAAGCAAAAAGATAAAGTTTTTTAAACCCTAATGCTTGGGCCTCTTCTTTTACTCGATGAATAAGCTGTCTTGCAATACCTTGTTTTTGATGGCTTGGCGATACTACTAAGGAACCTAGCCATGGGGTTAATTCAGGACGGATCCCATCATTCGCGCGTAAAGAGCACATCCCAACAGGTTTGTCTTCATCAAAAGCAACAACAGTGAGCGGTAACTGCTTGATGTTTAAATGACTTCGCAAATTTTCTTCTACACGAGAGATGGGCACATCAGGAACCCAAATTTTTCCTAATACTTCATACCAAATCTTAGCAAGCGCTGGAATGCAATCGGAGTGATGTTTTAGATAGGCTATTGTTATCATCTTAATACCTGTAAAAATGAATTATTCCTCTTGGCAAGGTGTGCCTTGATGAAACACCATTTGCCAACGATTGTGTTTGTATTGCCAGAGCGAGGAACGCAAGGAACTTTTTGAGGCAACGGTAACCTTATAAGTTGCCAACATGACTTCAGGCGACAGCTCCAATACTGAAAAATCATTAACGATATAGCTTCGTGACTCTTCTTCTGGAAGAGAATCAAGTAGGTCATTCTTATTGTAAATTGAACCAGAGGCCCCATACTCGATAAATTCATCAGCAATCAGTAACTTCAGTTGGGTAATCGATTTTCTCGTTTTCGGATTTAAAAGAGAAGTCTCTAGCTCATAAATCAGTTGGTGTTCTTGTTTCATAGCGATTTTCTCATCAAATATACGACCTTGCGTTCCTTCCCTAGGAGAAACAGAGCCAGTCCAAAAAAACAAAACACGGTTTTGAGTAATGCTCTTTACTTAATTTTTGAATTGCTTATTGAGGTAAATAACGCATTAACTCAACTTCCTTGAGATAGCAATCGATCTAGATGATGAATAATCAATGAATTCACCACTTCTTTATTAAAATCAGGACAAAATCGTGGATACTCACGTTCAAGACCATAAGACCATTTTTCCAAACGTTCATGATCATATTCGATCATATCTTCAAATAAATAACCTTCTCCATAAACTTCTTCACAATGAAGGCCAATTCCACCATCATAAAGTTCTCCTGAAGGCATGCGTAATGCAATATGCCAGCACTCTTCATGGGATGTCATCATCACAAAAACAATATGCACTTTATCCTTAAATCGGCTATTCCAAGCATCAAAAAATAATTTGGCAAACGCGCCACAAGGACCATAATTAATCCTTGGTGTTTCTTCATGAAATCCCAGTAATTGATTTATATCGTTTTTTAAATCATTTAAGACTGTAATTTCTTCTGCATTCACTCATCAACCCTCTAGAATTAAAGACATTTTTTGTGGCTAAAACACTTTATTTTAAGATAATTTATTGTATCAGATAAATTTCAATTCGTTCTTTACCTTTACCCACATTAGCCCTTTTTAACGTAATATAACCCACTTCAGCAGTTGATTTTACATGTGTTCCACCACAAGAAACCTTAGAAAATCCTTCGATTTCCCAATAACGTCTTTGACTCTTCTCATCAGAAAACCCAGTGCGAATAAGCATATCTTTTGCAATAATTTGATTGTATTCAAACAAAAGAGAATCAAAGATATCCGAAATATTGTGCTGATAGCTAAAATCGATTCTAGCTTTATGTTCAGCAATATGAGCACCTATTTTTTCAATGGGAAGCATTCTTTGGACCAGCTCCAAGATTAATTCAGCAGCAAAATGAAGGCGCATTAATTTGTAGCGACGAACAAAGTCAATTTCCATAAGGACAACATCCCCTTCAGAAAGCCCATGCCCCGAAGGTAATGTATAATAAATCAAGTCATCTTCTTTTTCGGAATGAGTAACCATCAAGCCATTCACGCGGACTGTATCACTTTCCTGACCACCAGAAAACGAAAAACCAATAGTCTCTGCAAAAAGTAGTCGATTCTCATTCACTGATATCACTTTAGTCATTAATTGGCGTTGATAGGGATTATCCCAAAATATTTTTTGCATAATTTATTCTCTAACCTTGACTACTATCCCATTGGTTAGCTGTTTAAGCTCATCGGGAGATAATGAAAACACGGCATTGGGCGTTCCTGCTGCGGCCCAAAGAATTTCATGGCATAACAAATCTTCATCAATAAGAACCGTATCAATAACATTTTTATGGCCAACGGGAGGAACCCCACCAATCGCAAAACCAGTGATTTCTCGTGTAAAATCTGCATCAGCTTTCCCAATAGGTTCATTGATGAGACGTTCAATCTCGCTCTCATTCACACGATTAACACCGCTTGCTAATACCAATACCGGCTTGTTGGTTTTTTCAGTGCAAAATAATAGTGACTTCACAATTTGAGCAACACTACATCCCAAAGTATCAGCGGCATCTTTTGCAGTGCGTGTACTTGAATCAAGTTCCTTGACCTCACACGATATCCCTTTTTGAGATAAAAAATCCTGTATGATTTGCGCGCTTTTACTTAAGTTTTTATCTTTATTCATCATGATTACCAACCCATCATCGCCACAAAGAACACTTTCTAGTCAGCTCTGTCACCACATCCCAATCCCCAAACAAAACAATGCCATAGTAAATCAGATCATTTTCTTTAACCTGCCCCGTTCTTTCAATTTGCTCTTGATAGGTACCCACAGTCATCGTATCGGTAAAATCATTAAAAAGAACATTTTTTGCTAAAGCATTCTGGCGTAATGTTCTAATTTTGTTGGAGTTCTCACAAAGAATGATAAAAGGTATTTCTGAAATATAAGGGTGAGATCCTCCATCTGCATCTCGATAATCGGTTAAACGCAGTTCTTCTTCACCAATTACGGAACCTAAACCAATACACATATGAGCAAGCGCATTCATCACTTTTCCTGGCTCAATACGCTTATTAAGTACTGCAACCAGTTTGCTTTTAAAAGGATGTTCCACCATACAGTCCTCCACAATCTACTTCACAATTCGTGCGTTATAACGCATAATAAACCAGTATATACCCGTGCGCTAAAACGCACAAGCTTTTTATTAAGAGACATCATGCAAGAAATTTCAAAACGTATTGCAAAAACATTAAAATTATTAAGACAAGAACGAGGTTGGAGTTTAGACAAAACATCGCTTGAAACCGGCGTTTCTAAAGCGATGCTTGGGCAAATTGAACGAGAAGAATCAAGTCCAACGATTTCTACCTTATGGAAAATTGCGAGCGGCTTTCAAGCCTCCTTTTCATCGTTTATTGAAGACAGTCTGGATAATTCAACCAATCCTATTTATAGGGCGGGACATGCTGAAACCTTGCATCCAGATGATGAAAAAATACGAGTACTTCCCTTGTTTCCTTTTGATGAACAACTCCATTTTGAATTGTTTGTTATTGAGTTATTGCCCGAATGTGAACATCTTTCACCTCCCCATAAACATGGAGTCATTGAGCATGTCATTGTTGTGGATGGAACCATTGAGCTTTTGTTAGGCGGGAGCTGGAGAACACTTTCTAAAGGAGAAGGGCTTCGTTTTAATGCCAATCAACCGCATGGCTACCGGAATTTAACCAATGAACTATCGCGCATTCATGATATTATTCATTACCCACCCCAATGTAAATCGCCTTAATCGGTTATTGCACATCAAACAAAGGAGTTAATGCCATAGTTTTTAAGTCTTGAAGCCACTCTTCCCGTGGCTTTCCTCCTGGCGCTGTTTCTTCAAACCAGTTGTATTTACACCAAAGGTAGATATCTAAGCTTTTCATTTGCGAAAAATGATTTATTTCTTTTAATTCATCTGAACTCAATGGCCGGATTTGTCTATACCCTTCTATAAACCATTCAAACACAGGTTTCCAGAGAGGCCATGGCTTATTACATAAGTCCAAAAAAGGTTTGGCAATATCGGCAAGATACCAATGATAAACAGGCTCATCAAAATCAATCAGATGAACTTGTCTCCCATCATACAGCACATTTCCTGGTCGATGGTCCCCATGAGTTAGGCCAAAATTAGCTGAGTTGATTGAAAAAGTTTTGAAGCGTGTCGTAATGGTTTGATATAAATCCTGGATCAGCGCCTCTTCTTGACGCGCATAATCCCAAGTTTCACGCCACAAATCTTCCCAAGTTAAAAAATGATGCTCTGATGCAACATAACTTTGCGAGGCTTGATGCAATAGCGCTAGAGCCCTTCCCCATGTTAGATAAGCTTTTTTATCTGAATAATCAAAATGCATGATTTGTCCTGGCACTTCACGGCAAACATGAACAAAAAATTCCAAACCGTCTTGGTGTACCGTTTCGACATCATTTCCCTCTTGAGATGCAACCGGTTCACAAATAGGCGTACCACACAAAAATAAATGCTTCTGAAAATCAATGGCACTCAAAAGCTCACGCGCTTTTCGTATTTTTTCATGGGTCATGCGAAGATAAAAGCCTTGGTTCTTAGATTCAAATCGATAAACACAGTTAATTTGATTATTGATAAGCTTAAAATGGGTAGGGTTTTTTACCCACTTATTAGCTGCACGATTCGCCGTTTCATCCGTAATTTTTTTTAATGTGGTCTCCCAAATCATTCTTGGATACTCTTTTTGTTCAGATAATCAGCTCTGGATAATCGATAAAGCACATGTCGTCTCAATGGACTATTGTGCTCCAATTTGGGATGATCAAAATCATCCTTGGTATGGTGTTGCAAACCAATTTTTTCCATAACACGTCTTGAAGCCAGATTATTTACTGCTGTAAATGAAACTACTTCGGGAAGATTTAAAGAGGTAAATGCATAATCTAAAACAGCTTTTGCTCCTTCCGTAGCATAACCCTGATTCCAATGTGTTGAGGAAAGTCTCCAGCCAATTTCAACAGAGGGGGTAAAGTGCGCTTCAAAAGAAGGGGTCATTAACCCCAAAAATCCTATCATTTCCCCTGTACTTTTCAGTTCAACAGCATACAAAGAAAATCCCTTCTCTTTATAATGTGCGATAATCCTCTCAATGCCCGCTTTTGTAGTACTCTTACTCCCAATTCCTGGTAAAAATTGACATACCTTTTTATCTTGATCAATAAGTGACATAGGATCAAAATCAGCTTCTCTCCATGTACGTAAAATCAGATGGGGAGTTTCAAGAATATTCATAGGATCCTCTATAAGAAAGCATGTTTATCATGAGTAGGTAATCAGCGTCTTCACTGTATTGCGTGGGAAGAAAACCAGCCTTTTGATAGCACGCAATGGCTTGCTCGTTTCCAATTTGTGGATCAACCACAACAGCTTTAAATTTGTAGAGTTGTTCGGCAATAAAACGCCTTATAATTTGTTTGCCCAACCCTACCCCACGACACGATGGCTCCGCAATAAAAAGGTCGATACCAGCCAATTGTTCAGGTGTGGCCTCGTCAAACAAGGAAGCATTATGTCCTGAAATTCCTTCGGGTAAATGGTCGGCAAGACAGTAATATTGAATAAAACCAATTGGTTTTTGATCCAAATAAATAATAAAACTCGGGACTGGATCTATGCCTTCAATGCGAGGTGAGTACTTTGCACTAATATCTTCCAAAGAAAACTGTTGATTCCGAGCATACCCTTGTTTCACCTCAGGCTCTGCAAACCATTGGGTCATTAAGTTCAAATCTCTTTGACTCAATGGTTTAAATTCCAGATTCTGATTTTTACTCCCATAAACTAAGGAAGTCCAATCCAAAATACGACGCACTGACTCCTCTGCTGAAAGGAGGCTCACATCTAGAGTCATTTCATACGGCTCTTTGCTAAAATAAACGTCTTCTTCAAACAATCTTTTTGTAATGAGCGCCTCATCTTGTATTTTAAAATAGCCTTTTCTATCTGAGTCTTTTAAGCGTTTAATAAGCTCTGCACCATTACAAATCAATCGGATAGGGACAAACACAGCTCCCCGTTTTTGAGCAACGGTTTGTACTTGATTAAAAAATTCCTGATGCCAGGAATTATTCGCTAAGAGCTCATAGGTAATAACAAAGCTCGCTTCTTTAGAGCAAACCGCCGTCATCGTATCAAAAATCACATCACGAGCTTTGTTAAGCGCTGCCCATCCATTATCATCAAGAGACCAAAATACTTGAGCATCGTTACCTAAAAGTTTTAGAACCGGATCGATCCAAGCATAGTGATGTGCTAATCGAAACTGAGACGCCAGTGTTGTCGTTGCCTCGCCTATGGTTTTTTTACCAGTACCTGCAATACCCATCAAGAGTATTATCATATTCGTCGGCATCATTTATTAAAATCCTGTCACAATACTGTACTCTTCTTTATGTTTAAGCACACGCATCAAGTGCGTCACATCATATGGACTACGCAGCTCAATGAATTTCACTTTTGGATATTGGTTCTTTAAGACATTTAATAAAGGGTTAATCCGTTGTTCATAGTTCCACATATAACTTAATAGCGACCATCGTACCGTTTCATTGCAACCAGCGGCTCTATCATCAATTTCTGAAGCCTTATAAAACAAGCGCTTAAATACCCGCCAATAACATAGCCACTTGGGTAAATTAAAGTACAAGCAGATGTCGGCTTCCTGATAACGTATCTCGAATGATTTACTGGAATTACCATCAATAATCCAGCAAGGCTTAGCGACTAATTCTTTTTGAAGTGACAAAAAATCCTCATATTCTCGTGGCACCCAATCGGCAATAAAAAAATATTTATCTAAATGGAATAATGGAATATTTAGGCTCTTTTGCAACATAACAGAAAAAGTGGACTTGCCACTTCCTGGTCTACCAATAATCATGATGCGTTGTAAGTTTATCATTTCATTCAGAGTTTGATTTACAGTTTTCTTTTCTTACAGATGCAAATGATTGTTGTATTCATCCGCTACACTATCTAAAACTTTAAGTAGTCTGTTCTTCACTTAACTGTTTAAGTACGGTTTTTATCGTAGCATGGGAAAAACCTCGGCCACTTAAGAAACGAGCTAATTTTGTATTTATCGCCTCATCTGTATCATTTTTAAATCCACGCATTTTTTTCCGAGCTTCATCTAGGGCGCGAACTTCTTCCAGTTCAATATGCTCTAAGATTTGCTCAATCACTTCTTCTTTAACGCCCTTTTGTTTTAATATTTGCTGAATAAAACTGTTTCCTTTATGGATATAACGAGCACTTAATGACTCAGCCAAACGATTATCATTAATTAAATGTAATTCCCGAAGGCGAGCTATAGTTGCATGAATCTGAGCATCTAACTCGGGCACATGCGAAAAATCCCTCTCTAATTGCCTTATAAGTTCTTTTTCACTGCAATAATGATTGGAAAGATATTTTATTGCTGCATCGATGAGTGTATTCATACTAAAGTTCTACTATAAACCACAATTTTATTTTTGCTTTTGCCAAGACAGCCTGATTTATTTAGAATACCATTATAACAGGAAAATATTGAGTCTTTTATGCCAAAAGAAGGAAAGGCCAGAGTCTTAAGTGAAGCAGAGTTTAAGCGACTGCTTATTGTTGCCAAAGATGGGCAATTCGCTATAAGAAATAGTGCCCTTGTGTATTGTTCTTTTGGACTTGGATTGCGAGTGAAAGAAATCGCCTCTCTCACTATTGCGGATGTGGCTGATTACAACTATCAATTACTTGAAGAGATTTGTTTGAAGCGCTCAATGACCAAAGGTGAAAAGCAACGTTACGCTTATCTTGCCAATGAAAAAATCCGCAAAGCACTCCAAGCTCATCTCGATACCCTAAAACATGTTGCACGAGACAAACCCTTATTTCAGACCCAACGCAAAAGTCGCTTTACGCCTAATAGTTTGCAAAAATGGTTCAAGTCACTCTATGATAAGGCAGGAATCATTGGGGCAAGCTCCCATTCTGGTCGACGTACTTTCATTACCCGCTTAATTGAACAGGGCGCGGATATTAAAGCTGTCTCTCGTCTTGCAGGTCATGCCAACATTGTCACCACAGCAATTTATGTTGAAGACAACCCTGATCGCCTAAAACGCATTGCTAATTTGGCTATTTTCTAAATGACACCAAGGCTTACCGCTTTGCCTTAACTGACTATTTAATATACAGAGTTATCATAAACGTGT
The DNA here is from genome assembly GCF_026191115.1 of Legionella sp. PATHC035. Classification (NCBI taxonomy): domain Bacteria; kingdom Pseudomonadati; phylum Pseudomonadota; class Gammaproteobacteria; order Legionellales; family Legionellaceae; genus Legionella; species Legionella sp. PATHC035. Next base: position 103,572 of record NZ_JAPHOT010000002.1, read on the forward strand.
TTTAATAGCGCTTAATAAAGCGACGTTATTTATGTAACCAAAACCATTGGTTGTAGTGAAAACGACGCTTAAAACTAAAATATGGAAGTTGATTTTTCTACTTAAACGCATAAAAATTGCCTTTCGGTGATATTTTGCTAAACAGCGCTCCCTTAAACAGAAATCATTCAATCAAAGTCACTTAATAATTGCTTTTTATTTCTTTCTCTTTTCTAACATCGGCTTCATCCTATTTTTTATTTTTAGATAAATCTTCTAATAAAATTTTTCCCTTTTTGGATAAACGATATTTTTGCAATCTACTTTTAGGCTTTTCTGGGATAGTACGCTCGATTAACTCATCCCTGAGCAATTGATCAAGATAATTACGTTGAAAAGTTTCTCGATGCCTAATACCTGCTACCTCTTGTAGCTCTATACTTTTCAGCTCACCTTTTAGCTCACATGCTCTTAGTACCCGCTCCACCCATGGATCGACTTGTCCGGTAACTTGTCCGGTAACTTGTCCGGTAACTTGTCCGGTAACTTGTCCGGTCATCGATGATGATTTACGCCAAATGGTTGTCTTGAATCCATCGGAGATAGAAAATTCAGGCTCTGGCAGTCCAACCTCACGGCAACGACGAATCATATCGCCTGTACCAGTTCCCATACGCTCGATATATTTCGTTAAATACAATGGCTCAGCAAGCAAGGGATTTCTTGGAACAGAACCATGTGGATGACGTAATTTCTCTAAGGTCAATGATGGAGGGAGTCCTCCTGGATTCCAAATTTCCAATCGATCTGCAAACAGCATTACCTGTACACTTCCATTACTATCATAGTCTCGATGAGCAACCGCATTCACAATCGCTTCTGCGACAACTTCCTGGGGAATTTCATAGGCAACAGGCACTTCCGCCCCGCTCTCTCTGGTTCCCACCCAAAGATTAATTTTGGACATTACGAAATCAATCGCCTGATCGACCAGTGAAAATAACGTGCCTTTATATACTTGATATGAAGGAATGGGTTTGGCTACTTCTGTCCCGTGAAAATGAGCACATTTTACCTCGGATGACATAACAAACCGTTGTGGTTGCTTTCCAAAGAGTAACATTGCGGCATGTGTAGGCTTATCCTCATCTAGCAAATTCAAATGGGACAGTAATTCAAAAGAGGTCGCATCGATAGGCAGTGGAAATCCACGTCCTCGTTTTGCTCGACGTAAAAAAGCCGTCATCCCCTCTTCATCTAAATCTAATAATGTTGCCCCTCGACAAGGAGCGGCATCAAAAGGGCTATTTCTGATTAATTTTCGTTCTTCTAAAGCATGTATTAAAGCCGCATAAACACTGGAAATAAGCTCGGAAATAGATTGATAACGCCTTCTGATTAATTCAGTTCCAACACGAGTAATAAGATTTTTCATTTTAGGGTGACGTTTACTTTCTTCATTTCCCTTTATAAAAATTAATCGGGTCTTATGTTCCTCGGAAGCTAGATTGTATTCTTCCTCAGTAGGGGAAACACCTTTTGCATTCTCAAAGCCATAATCATAGCCAAAAAGACCAATATAGATATCACAAGCACTTACTTGTTCTAGATAAACTTGATCTGCCCTCCTATCATGAGCTGGCAATTCTTCGAATAAAAATGGATCAAAAAAACGACGCATTAAGGGATCATTTTTCAACCAATGGCATATCTCTAGACGATCTTCTTTAAATTCTTGTTGTACGCTACTGATAAAAATACGCAATGGTCTCATCATTAATCCAAAATCCAAAAATTAAACACGCTCTTCTTTCTCATTAACAGGCTTAATTACGTTATAACCCACGATTATCACACAACGTTATCAACAGATTTTGTGGATAACTATCCTCTTTCGCTCATTAGTTTGATCAACCAATCAATCTCACTAGCAGAATTCACCTCGATAATCACTTTTCCCTTACCTTCAGCATTTACTTTTACAGAAACATTTGTTGTAAATTGTTGAGATAGATAGGTACTCCACTCCTCACACTTGTCATGCCGTGTAGCTGAAAAAAAAGTCTTGTCATGTTCCTTATCCCCTGATGACTTCAATCGGTTTGCTAATGCCTCCGTATCACGCACATTGAGCTGTTTCTCAATAACGGCGCATGCAACTTGATATTGATGTTCTGGCGAAAGTTTCAAAATTGCTCGGGCATGTCCCATATCAATCTTACCCTCGTTTAGCATCTCTATTACTCTAGAGTCCAAAGATAGTAAGCGAAGCGTATTAGTAACTGAAACTCTGGAACGCCCTATCATTTGTGCTATGTCTTCATGAGTCATATGGAACTCTTCGCGAAAACGGTTTAATGCTAGCGCCTCTTCAATTGGGTTGAGATTTTCGCGTTGAATATTTTCAATCAGTGAAAATGCGAGAGCAATATTATCATCAACATTTCTAATAATAACAGGCACATAAGTTAAACCTGCTTTTTTTGCCGCTCGCCAGCGTCTTTCGCCAGCAATAATCTCATAACGTTCTTCTGCAATCTTTCTAACAATAAGTGGCTGGATAATCCCTTGAACTTTGATGGAGCTTGCGAGCTCATCTAAAACAGATTCATCAAATTGTCTTCTAGGCTGATATTTTCCAGAATTTAATAACTCAACAGCTAAATGAGTTATCGATTCAAAGGGTTTGGATTCTCCATCATGGAATGAATTGTCTAAGGCTCGAAGCAACTTCAATCCCTTCAATTCTAAATTTGACACGAGTGTCTCTCCTCAGTTTATCCCTGCAAACGTCCCACCCTACCTGTAAACGTCGCACCATTAGTTATTTTTCTTATTTTTACTTCCTGCAAACGTCCCACCCTATCCCGTAAACGCCGCATCCATTCCTGTAAACGTCCCGGGCAATTCCCGTAAATGTCCCGCAGACTATCCTACAACCCTTAAGAACATTGATGCATTAAACTTCTAAACAACAAATAAAAAGATCTTAAAAAAAATTAAAACACGTTGTGTTTCTATAGTAAATAGAAAAATTCATAAAAATCTTGTTTTTTCATAAAAATATGGATAAATTAGTAAAACAGTGAAATTTTGTTTATTAAACAAAAGGAAATTATGCTAAATCCTCAAATTATTACTTATGGCACAGATAATCCAGAACAACTGATGGATAAATTTTATCAAGCCGGGAATGATATGTTATTGGCACTCAGGAACTACGTCATTAATCCTGAAAAAAGAAAAAAACCAAGAACATGGGGCGCTATTGAAGCAGCAAAAATGGTTAAAGTTTCAGATCCCACCTTTCGAAAGCTATTGGAGTCACATGATGATATTCCAGGAATAGTAATGGAAAAACAGGAAAATGGGAGAAACGTAAAAAAGTACACTTTAGCCGCTATAAATTGTCTAAGAGATAAAGCCGGGACTCGCTATATACGACCAAAAGGTTCCAAATGTTTAACAATTGCCGTTTCTAATTTAAAGGGTGGTGTTGGAAAAACAGAAACGACAGTCGATTTAGGTAAAAAAATTGCTATTGAAGGATTAAAAGTTTTACTACTAGATTTTGATGCACAAGGAACTGCAACCTTAATTAGCTCCGGATTGATACCTGATTTAGAGTTAAAATATGAAGACACCATCACAAATGTGCTTATTTCTAACCCAAGCAACATTAAGGAGGTTATTTTAAAAACACATTTCGATGGTTTAGATATTATTCCTGCGAACTTGGCGATACAAGATTGTGATCTAATTTTACCCAATGAAACAGCAAATAATCAAGACCGACTAGGATCTCCAGTTATTAGATTAGCTGAATCTTTGAAAATTATTAAAAATCAATATGATGTTATCTTAATTGACTGCGGCCCAAATCTTGGACTACTTACTTTAAACGCAATTATTGCTTGTGATGGAATTATTATTCCTATTCCTCCATCTATGAATGATTATTCCAGTTTCATCATGTATACCGCTACATTAAGAAACATGTTTAAAGAGCTACCTTCTAAAAAATTAGAATATCTTCGAATTTTGATTTCAAAACATACCGGCAGTAATGAGGCCTTACAAATGGAAAACATGATGCGCGAACAATTTGGACGATATATATTGACAAATCATATGTGTGAAACTGTAGAAGTTCCTAAGGCAGCTAACGAAATTGGGACTATTTATGACATTTCTAAACCTCGAGGAAGTCGAGAAGCTTACAGACGCGCTTTGCAACATCTGGATGATGTTAATTTAGAAATTATTAATAACTTTAAAGATATTTGGGACAAACAAGCAACTTCTTCGAATATAGGTGGTGATAACAATGGATAACAGTAAAAAAAATGTCCACAACTCTGGTCCATTAGGCATGTTACTGCGAAACGGGCAAATTAATAAACTGGAAACTTCTAACGAGGTTTCTTCTAATCAAACATCATCCAAAGCATCTTCCTATTTTAAAACACAATCTGGAATTGAGTTTTCAGAGCAAGAGCTGATTTATATTGATCCTGCTGAATGTGAACCATGGTGCTATGCTAACCGTCATGAAAATGAAATGGGCGATATTCAAGGGCTTGTTGATTCAATTAAAGCAAATAAACAATTGCAACCGGCTTTAGTTAGGCTTCACCCTACCCCACATGGAAAAATTAAATACGAGGTAATTTTCGGCAGAAGACGACACATTGCTTGCTTACAGCTTGGAATTCCTTTTTTAGTCATAAAAAAAGACATTCCTAATATTCAAGATGCTGTAGCATCCCAAGATGCAGAAAATAAATTACGAAATGATGTTAGCAACTATTCTAATGCCTTGTTATATAAACGCTTATTAGTAGATGGTGTATTTAAAACTGAAAAAGAGCTCGCAGACAAATTAAATATCTCTACATCAACTTTTAATGATTTAATGGCTTACTCAAAGATTCCTGATGAAATAATAGGTAAAATTCCTAATATTCATATTTTATCAAAACAGTTGGCCGTTTCTATTGTTCAAATATTAAATAAATCAAAAAACAACTATAAAACAATGTTATCTATTGCCCATCAGATAGGGAAAACAATAAATTCTAATGCCAAGCTTGAGCGTATATTTGAATCAAATAGCACGAAATCGCAATCGTCATTACACACAAGAAATTCCACTGATGCTAAATTTTATGTATCTCAAAAAGGTAAGAAATTATTTACTTTTAAACGTGATTCACGAGGATTACCTTCGATTGTTCTTAATAAAGAAATCTCCGAATTAATAGATTTAGAATCTATGTGTTCTCATATGTTTGAATATCTAGAAAAAGAAATGGAATCCGGATATCCGGATTGATATTTAATCCGGATATCCGGATTCTATCGTTAGGGAGAACTGTGTGAAAAACGCAGCAATGAATAATAAAAGTCTCGAGCTAAAGAAACATGTTAACGCGATACATTGTTCTAATAATCTATCATTAGTTCAGCGTAAGCTGTTTAATGCGTTGCTCTTTAATGCTTATCCAGATCTTCCCTACAAACAACAATTTGAAATCAAAGGAAAAGATTTATATCAACTAATTGGTTACAACAGTAAAGACACTGCTAAGCTGAAGGAAGCTTTAATCGGACTAATAACGATAGCTATTGAGTGGAATGTTATTGATTGCTCAACAGGACAAGAAAAAAAATGGAAGGCTAGTTCCATATTGGCATCTGCCGAACTTTCAAACGGAGTTTGTATTTATGAATACAGCCAGGTAATGAAAGATCTTATGTACCAACCTGAAATTTATGGTCAAATCAATATTGATCTCGTTTCAAAGTTTAAATCGGGTTATGGTTTGGCGTTATACGAGAATTGTATCCGATATAAGGGGCTTATGCAGACACCATGGTTTCCCATAGAGATTTTTAGAAAGTTGATGGGTGTGTTTGATGGAAAGTATCAAGTATTTAAAGATTTTAAGAAAAGAGTACTTGATGTTGGGGTGAATGAAGTAAATACAGTATCACCCATTCGTATTGTTCCTGAATTAGAACGAGTTAATCAGAAGGTCACTAAAATTCGATTCAAGTTAGAAAAAAATATTGATGAATCTCCAATTCAGGTAAATAACTTATCAATTGATGAGGAATTAAAACAAATATTGATTAGTACATTTGGATTTTCAGCACAAATGATTGATGAGACATATACAAAATATGGTAGGGAATATATTCGAGAGAAAGTAGAAATCATTACACAATCAGAGAATTTTGTTACAGGAAAAATTAGAGGCTTAGCTGGGTATTTGATTGAAGCATTAAAAAAAGATTATAAGCTAAGCAGATCAAGCAAAGCTGTAATTAATGAGCGTCGCAAGATCTCAGAGGCTAAAGAAAAAGAAAAAAAAGAAAAATTGGAAGAACAATCAGAGCGCTACAAACATTATGTAAACAAAAAGATAAACACATACCTAGAGAAATTAACAGAGCATCAAAAAAGCGCTTTAAATAATGATTTTGATAAATTCATGAAGGAACAAAGTAGTATTTTAAAAAATTGGTATAAAAAGCATGGTCTAGATCACCCTGCAACCAAAGCCTCGTTTCATAGTTTCATTAAAGAAAATAGACATAGTGAAATAGGTACTATCATATCAATGGAAGATTATATTGAGTTAGTTCAATAGCAATTAATAATAGCTATAAACTTTAAGGGTGGGACATTTGCGGGGATGTATTGTTTTATTGATGGGTGAGACGTTTACGGGGAATGAGATAATTAGTAATGAAAACAATTTGTGTTTATCTTGGTGCTAGTTCTGGAAATAATCTGGCATTCAAAGAAGCTGTTATTAAGCTTGCTCATGAAATAGTGGCTCATGGACTTACACTAGTTTATGGTGGGTCACGTTTAGGTATGATGGGTTTATTAGCAAAAACTGTAAAAGGATTGGGTGGTAAAGCGATCGGGGTTACAACCACACATCTTTTAGACAAAGAAAAACCGTTAGACATTCTAGATGAACTTCATATAGTCTCCTCCATGCAAGAAAGAAAAAAAATGCTTCAACATCTGGCAGACGCATTTATCGTTATGCCTGGTGGTTTGGGAACACTAGAGGAAGCGGTTGAAACATGGAACGCAATAAAAATTGGAGAGCTTGACAAAAAGATAGGGTTTCTTAACGTTGATGATTACTTTATAAAACTATTTAGTTTTATGGATCATTGTAATAAAAATGGATTTATAACAGCTGAGCAAATAGCTATTCCCTCTGTGCAAGTTGAACCTAAAAAATTGTTGAGTGATTTAGTCCAAGTAAAATCTGAAGAATTGTTTGTGTGATGTAACAGTAAAAGTTTTTAATAAGGAAATGAAATGCATGCTGTAAGGGGTGAGCGAAAAGGGGTAGTTTATCTACATTGGCTAAATGCAATAACTACATTCAGTTTTGCTATTTTATTTTCATCATTATCCCTTTATTTAACAAAGAATATTGGCTTAACTCAAATCCAATCCAATGGAATCGTAGGATTTTTTCTGGCATCAAATTTTATTTTACATTTTGTAGCGGGGTACATTGGGGATAGATTTTTAAGTAATCGATTGCTATTTGCCATTTCAACGCTCATACAAACTTTAGGGTTAATAGTACTTAATTTTTCTGATTCTTTTGTGTATCTAGGGTTAAGCTTGTTTCTTATAGGGTGTGGATTAGGATCTACATGTATTAACTGCCTTATTACCCAACAATTTACAAGTAACGAAAATGAATTAAGAGAAAAAGCATTTTTTCATAATTACAGTGCTATGAATATAGGATTCCTCTCTGGTTATGTTATGAGCGGATTTATTGATATTCACGATAGATACGATCGTTTATTTGAAGTAAGTAATTTGATTAATCTAATTACGGTGTTTTTCATTATTAAATCGTGGAGATATTTCGCAAAAAATAAAGTAAATACCAGGGAGGAGATAAAGAGGGGTCGACTAGGTCTGATATTAATCATATTTATTATACCTATTCTTCTAGCAGGGTTTTATTATTCTTGGTTAGCAAATGGCCTCATACTCTTTATTGGTTCTGCTGCTTTATTCTATATAACATTACTTGGACGAAGTTTAAGTACACAAAATGCACGAAAAAAAATTTATTCTTTTGTATTTTTAACGGTAAGTTCAATTGTATTTTGGATGCTTTATTTTGTAGGACCTATGGGTGTGACTCAATTCTTGAAGTATAACGTGAGTATTTACATCGGTTCTTATTATATTCCCCCACAATGGTTAATGAATTTAAACTCAATTTTTGTAATTATTGCCTCACCTATAGCAATCACTCTATTTGATAAACTAAGAAAGAAACAAATCACCATTTCGATATCAAAACAATTTATGTGTTCCTTAGTGTTTATTGCATTGTCGTTTTTGGCATTGACTGTTGGCATAATGAACTGTGGTACTGAGGGATTAACTAGCATGATTTGGATTATTGCGCATTATCTTCTTCAAGCGATAGGGGAGTTGCTTATTGCTCCTGTTGGTTACGCGATGATAGGAAGTCTTGCACCAGAAAAACTGCAAGGACTTATGATGGGGATATGGATGATGGCTTCAGGAATAGCAGCCACATTATCCAACTATTTTTCTAATTTAATGACTCAATCGGAATCACTAAATCCGCTGATTAGCAATGAACATTATATGAGCGCATTTACCCAGCTAGGTCTTTATGCCATCTTTGGTGCACTCATTCTCTGGTTATGTTCTAAAACGATTGAGAATAGTATACAAAAAACCTCGGTCGAAGCGATCGAAGGGGTAGCATGATCTATTGTAACGATAACTCCGCCTGTAATTTGGATAATTTTGTTTCTTCTTGAGCTAATATTTTTAGAAAATTATCCAATACATTAGGGTTTTTTATTGTTTTGATATCTTTTTTAATGCCATTTATAAGACTTTGTTGAATTTGAAGTGACTTTTGTAATGCCATGTTAGTACATGGGGGATGAGCCAATTCATAAACATTGGATAAATGTTTATTTGTAGCGATCTCATCTAATCCAGAATATGTACATTCTTCCTTCTTCAATTGTAGTCGAACAGCATTTTCCTGATCGTGCTTTTCCTTGTAACGTATCCCTTCTGGAGAATATTTATCAAATCCTTTGGGGGTTCTCCAGCGATTTGAGCGAAGAAGTTGAGAAATGATATTAATTTTGTGTTGAAAAGTGCCAATGTTTTGGAATTGTTCTTGGTTACTTAATGAAAATACAACCTCATCCAAGACCTTTTGTGGTGAGGATAGTTTAACTCCGTGTTGCTTTTGAACATTCATCAACATCCCTTTAGCAATATGGAGCTCATTGAGTGGTAATCTGGTATCTGAATGAGAAAAGGTAATATTATTAATTACTCTATTTTTTTCTTTATTAATGATATCTGTTGAAACAAGATAATCCATTCTCTCGTTTATATCTGGCTCAGAAACAAGCTCCTTTTCTTTTACCTCTATAGTGCTTTTGGGTTCTTTGGGGATTAATTGTAATTTTCTTTGAAGCGTTTCTGTAAGGGTTATAAACGATCGAGGCACACCGTAATATTTAAATCGTTTTCTGATAATGAAGCCGTTTTCTTCTAAGTTTTTTAGGTAAATATACATTCTGCTTTCGCTAAACCCAAGCTCTGCTGCAAGTTCAGGAATTTTTTTTGTAAACCATAATCTATTTTCGCGCTTTAAAAGGGTGCCTTGATGATGAAAAATTATTTTATCTAAGAGAAGTGCTTCTTTAGAGCATTTGGTTAATGAGAGAAGCTTGTTAAAGCCTAAATAATAAATCGAATTATTCATAATACATCCATGTGAAAAATATTACTTAATTAAACCTGATGTAGCCAGCATATAAATTAACTGAGGCGTGGTTTTACAATTAAAGCTAGTTTTTAAGTCACTGAGTCGGTAAAGAATGTATCTCTTTGACTTTTTTGTATCTTCTGCAATGTCATTCACATGACAGCCGCTGACTATCATTTTTATGATTTGATTATCCACATGATCAATTGTCATTTAAACTCCGTTTATATAAAAACGCGTTCCATGTGACATAATTTATAACTTGAAATGCATTAATGCAATAAAAATTGTTATTTTTACCAATAAATTTTATTACATGAAATACGGATTGATTGAATACCCTTATGTTCTCTTGTATGATTCAGTTAATTAATAGGATTTTAAATTGATGCCATATGAGTGAATTATCGTGGGATAAGGTAAAAACGGACATAGCTCGGGTTAGCAAACGCCTCTATGAAGTATTGAAAACCATAGATGGCATTGAAAATATGCTTTTTACTGTTCTTGAATATCAGTATGGGCAGATTATTGCAGATGAACACCATTTTTATTTACCAAATACGGGTGGCAGACTGTCTTCAGTTCCTTTCTCAATGGTTTTAGAAAAAAATCTTGAAATGTTTATTGAGTTTAAAGGGAAGTCAAGTACACATCAGGTCTATAGAGAGGGAGATTTTTTAAGCGTTAGTTCACTTTATAATGCTTCAAATACTCATCATCCAACAGATATATTGCAAATATCTTCCGGCGCAAGGAATACATTCTTACTCTGTCCTGTAGCGGATGCAAGGCCTCATGCTAGTTTAGAAAAATATTTTAAGGCGGATATTCCTGTTCCAGGTGATCTTGGAAATCATTATTTAACCTTCAAAAGTTTGTGCGATGCAGCCAATTGTAGTTGGCGTTCAAGGTTATTGGTATTTCCCTCTGAAATTGTAACTTTAATAAAAGAGAATAAATTACCTACTCTTTTGAGTTTGGTGATGGAGTTTGATTCTAATCAAACAGGATATTACGCAAATCTGCCTTTTTATAATTATCTAATGGCCTATGTTCGTGCAAATAATCCAGAAATATCTCAAAATGAATTTACTAATAATGCAATTAGCCAATTAATTACTATAGGGACAGGACAAGTCCCTGGCTACGGATTAGCTGTTGGTGATGATTTATTACCTTTAGAATTTATTGTTGAGGTGTATCGCGATATATATAAATCCAAATACACTCCCTTTGTTATGGAGCCAGTGCATTTCGATAAAAATAAAAACAATCCTGTTTTTTATTCAATACTCAAAGAAGAGATGGCTTTTAAACCAACATCATTTTCAAATAAACCACAACGATGTGAATTAATATACGATACTTATTTGCAATATGCGGATCATATAAAGAAGTTAGGTCATTTCAAGAGTACCCCTTTTTTTGAAAGTGCTACTAATCTGGATTTAACACTTTTTCATGAAAAAAATAATCAAGTGACTAATAATCTATTTAAATTGCCTAGAGAGACAATTTTTTCTTATGATTCTCGGTTTTTAGAAGTAACAGATAAACTTGGTTATTCAGTAGATCAGTTCCCTTCTAAAACAACATTTTTAGTAGGATGCTTTGGTATTAAATACAATGAAAATAAAGACACTGTTATGCATTGATCCCCTCCAGGATTATGAGCTAATTGATTGTGATCTACTAGTTCAGCTAGGAATTTCCCCGATTTTTTTGATTAAAGAAGAATCTAAGTTTGTTAAGGACAGAGAAAATGTATTAGTAAGCTCATTTTCATTTGAAGATCTGCTCGCTATTTGTGTTTCGATTCGCCCTAATTATATAGTCTGTTTTTCGGAAGATATGTTTGTTGATGTAGCAAGAGTCAGGGAAAAACTAAATATAGCAGGCATGGGTTTGAATACATCGATGCTATTAAGTCATAAAGATCTTATGTATCAAAAATTGGATGGTTTATTTTTATATCCTAAAACAACAACATTGATTGAATCTTCAAACCTAAAATCAATCAAAGAAAGGATAGGTGATCAAGAGATATTTATTAAACCTATTAATTCATCTGGCTCGTATGAGACATATCATATTAAAACCGAGAAGGATTTTTGTGATTTTTTGGCCAATAAAAAAGAGAGCGAGGAAAAGTATATCGTTCAAGCTTATGTTGCAGATGATTTATACCATTCAGAATTGGCAGTATTTGATGGGAATATATTGTTTGTAGAAGCCAGAAAATATACGCATCCAAATCATTTAATGGTCAGTAAAAATTTGCCTATATTTAGTCTGAATATTTTAGATGAGCATCAGCGACAATTAATTTTGGATGCTTCAGTTAAGATTTGCCAGTTATTAGAATTCAATAACGGGGTGCTTCACACCGAGTTTTTCATGAGTGAGGATAGTTGTATTCAGTTTATTGAAACTAATGCTAGACCTCCAGGTATTGGTCTAAATAAGTTATACCAAAAGAAATACTCCTTGAGTCTTGAAACAATTTTATGTTGTATTGTTTGTGAGGTTGACCCTCCTCGCTTGGTAAAGAATAAAAGCCATTACATTTGTGGTTATTTTCCTAGAAAGAACGGTGTTATAAAAAAAATTCACAAGCCAGAACTCCATGTACAAAACGAATGGACACTTTTTGTTAGGCCTGATGATACCAGTGAGGAAATGGCGCATATGTCTAAGTCAGCGATGGTGATTTGTTGGGATGACTGTATTACTGAAGTCAACCAAGCAGGTAGCTTTCTTGCAGAGCAAGATATTGTAGAAATATATTAATTCTAAAAATCGATTATAACCTCATTTTGGCTGCTGATGAGTTTTTAGTAAGGTCTTTAAACAGTTGTTCGTTCATATTTTCGTCACAATTGTTAAAAATATAAGTAAATTATATATGTCGTTTATACAAAAATCTACAGGTTATAAGAATGCATGAATATCAATTAATAGAGTTTAATTCAGATAGAAAACAAACCCAATTGGTTTCCAGTAAATCAAACTTGCAACAAGTATTAGCAGAATTTTATAAAGAAAATTTTGAAAAGATGTTTGACGACTTTGGTTGTTCAAAAGGATACATTTCCGTATTTGTTAACTCAGAACAGATATCATCCATTAAAGACATTATTCTTAACCCAAATGATGAAGTGTGTATTGTGACTTCTATTTCAGGAGGGTAGGAGAGTGGATAGATATAAACGTCAAATTTCCGTTATTGGAGAGCAAGGTCAAAAAATAATAAATAACGCAACAATTATGATCGTTGGACTCGGCGGGATAGGAAGTCCAGTAGCGCAATATCTTGCCGCAGCTGGTGTTGGAAAGTTAATTCTTGTCGACGATGATAAAGTAGACCTTTCTAATTTGCATAGACAGATCTTATTTAATGAATGCGATATAGGGTTCTATAAGGCAGAAAAAGCGAGAAATGTTTTAAGTAAAATTAATAAAAATATTGTCATAGAGGTTCACACTAAAAGGTTTGATGTGGATTTCGGATATTCCTTAGTATCTGATATTGACTTGATCATTGACGGAACAGATAATTTTGAAACAAGATACCTTATTAACGATATTTGTGTTTTAAAGAATAAAGTATTTATCAGCTGTAGTATTTTGGTCAATATCATTCAACTTGCTTTATTTGATACAAAGCACTTTTGTTATCGTTGTCTATACCCAAATCCACCACCTATAGGTGTAATACCTAATTGTTCGGAAGCGGGTGTTTTAGGCACTGTGACAGGAATGGCAGGAACCATGGCTGCTAATTTGGCATTAAATTATTTACTCAAGATAGAGAATGAAAAAGTACCACAGATACGAATAATAGATGCGAAAAACTTCAATATCTCTTCAATGCCTATAAAGCAAAATAATAACTGTTTTGCATGTAAACAAAGAAAAATCAGCTTAAGTTACCTGCAGAATCAGGGCGCTGATTATGGAATTTCCCTGGGGCAACTTGATAGAACCAAACATTTTCTAGTTGATATAAGGCAAAAAGAAGAACGAGAGATTACCAAATTAGAAGATGATCTATTTTTTCCTGTTAAAGAGAATACTGATTATTCATTTTTCTTATCCTATAAAGATAAGAAGTTGGTATTTTATTGTGCATCAGGATATCGAAGTAAATTGTTTGTATCAGAACTAAGAAATTTAGGTGTTAATGCCTATTATCTTAATGAAAGGCTTTCTAAATGATTTTTGAGCATCAAGAAACGTCTTTAAGAGCTCGCAATTACTGCGAAACACTAGGTTTATTGACTTCTTTAAAGAAACTGGCAGGAATTACACGCTTAGCCGATTTAACCCATTTAGATTACACCGCTCTACCTGTCTATACTGCAATAAGACCTAGAGCAAAATCGTTAACCACGAGTCAGGGAAAAGGATTAACAAAAGAGGCCGCTCAGTGCTCGGCATTGATGGAGTCCATTGAAGTATATTTTGCCGAAGAATTAATACCACAACTGACTAATAAGTCAGAGCTTGAGCTAGCTCAAGACAAAGCTATTTTTATACCGCTAAACGATCTTTCAAAGTCTGTACACTTTAGTGATTCTTCACGGCCAATGAATTGGGTACAAGCTGAATTAATATTTGCAGAAAAATCCATTCTTGTGCCTTTTGCTGAGTTCTCGCTAAATTCTTATTTGCCAGAAGTATTGATTTACTCTCCTGATACCACTGGACTTGCGGGGGGAAATAACTTTAAAGAGGCCCTTTTACACGGAATTCTAGAGGTAATAGAACGACAAAATGCTCTAAAAATATCCGAAACTGCTTTTGTTAATTGCGAAATGGTCAAAAATATAACAAAAAAATTTGATTGTCATATTTACTTTCATGAAAATATTTATGAAATTCCTTCGTTTGAGGTATGGATTAAATCAAAAAATCCTTTTGAAAATCAAATTCTATTTAAAGGCGGTGGATGTCATCTCGATAAACAAATAGCTTTAAATCGTGCACTGACTGAGGCTATTCAATCGCGAGTAACTACAATAGCAGGTTCCCGTGATGACTTGATTCATACAAAGTATGATTTTCAAACTAGTGAGTTTCCTGTCGTCAAAGATAAGAAGGATTTTTCTGAGTTGCCTAATTATTCGGTAAAGACAATAGAAGATGCACTTTCAGCTCTGTTTGAAAAGATTAAGGGAAACAATCAGGATATTTTAGTTTATAAATACTATGACAAAGAAATATGCATTTTAAAAGTAAAACTAATTTCTATGGATTTGATAAGTCATGTATGAAACAGTAGTTTTTTTAGAAACTTCGTTAACCCACCAAGAAGCGATGCATCTACTTCCCCATGCGGCGTATTTACCTTCAATCAAAAAGGGAGATGTGCTTAAAGCAATAAAATCAGGGTATAAACGGATAGTTATCATCGATGGAAATTTTTCCTGGGTTCCTTCTGTGTGGCATAAAGAAATATTAACAGCATTAGACTACGGTATTGAGGTTTGGGGTGCAGCTTCAATGGGGGCTTTGAGAGCAGCCGAGCTGGATTCTTTTGGCATGCGTGGACATGGGCGTATATATGAGATGTATAAGAATGAAGAAGTAGATGGTGACGATGAAGTGGCAATTGCTTATTCTAAATTCAATAACGTGCAAACTATTCCTTTAATCAATATCCGTCTAACGCTTGAACGACTAAATAGTATTAATAACGGAACTGTTTTAAATTCAATACGATCCATTTTTTATGCTGAAAGAACTTGGGAGAAAATTGCTCAACACGTGTCAGAAGATCTTTATCATTTGATTAAATCTAATTATATAGATGCAAAAAAAGAGGATGCAAAGTCGTTATTGTTTTCTTTAAATCAACAACACATTCTTTCTACGGTTTCTGATTTAAATAGAAAAAAAAGAGAGTTTACTCTTTTTGAAAAAAAATTAATTGAGTCCACTTTGTCTCCTGTTTGGTTGCGTGCCCCGGTGCATGAGCAGACAGAATGTTCAGTGTCTCTAAAGAGAGTGGAAAATATTCTTAAATTACTATCAATTCCTGAAACAAAAAAGAATAGGCTCCGTTATCAATACTTACTATCTCTTCTTGATCAACAAACGTATGCAATTACACAATGCGAGCTTATATATCAAGTCGAACAATTTAGAGAGGAGCATAACTTGTTAAAAGGAGAGGATTTTTTTAACTGGTTAAAGGACATGGGATTGCATGAGTCTAACCTGGAACAACTCTTTACCGATTATGTAAAGTTGATGAAATATTTGATAATTACCTACGATTTCAATAGTTATTTTAATTAGTCTATTCATTCTAAGAAAAAATTTTCACTTTTTTCTTATCCTTGCACCTAGGTGAATGCACCTTCACTTAAATAATGGTTCAATAACCTTATCGCTCATCAAAATAATCCATTATGAATGTAGAACAAGAAGTATTTGATATTTTAGAGAGTTGTATTTCCTGCTTGCAACAGGCGGCCCTGAACATAGGTGGCTTTGATTTTGATAAGAATGCACAAGCAGCAATATATGCTTATTCATTACTAAGAAGGCAGCAGTTGTTTTTAATGTATCCGATTGAGAATGAAACAGTGCATTAACTGATAAAAATAAGCCAATAGAAGAGGGGTACTTTATGAACGCAATTAAAACACTCATGCTATCGATGACCTTCATGGTCGTAAGTGGAATTATTTATGCAGAGCCCGTAACACTGCCTGAAAATAACGTTAAGCTCAATCAGATACTTGCAGTTGATGCAGCAATGAATAAGGAACATGATTTCGAATATTTTAAACACGTTCTGACTGGTGGAGGACTTTATGCACTTGTTTTAGCCCTGAATACCGAGGTTCCTGACGTAGCCAAATCAGTTGAGTATGTGGCTTTGTTCAAAAAACTGGATTTAGCAAATCACCTACTGACGCAAATTTTAGATGAACTGAAAAAGAGCAATCACCTATTAAGTCAAAACATGCCCAATAAAGGAGTAGCCATGGATGAGTAAGCACTCTTTTTAAAACCACAAAAACACGATTTATTAAATAAAAAGAATAAAAAATGAGCACAAATTGGGGCTCAGGGGATTTTTTTAACCAAAAAAGGAGAATGTGATGAACTATAGAACAGCAATGAACGATTTGAGCATTAAAGGATATCTGTATGCCAGGCAGCTGCTCCCTTTTTTAATGATTAGTTTGGCACTGTTGTGTTTGATGCCTGACTCTTGTTTCGCTGCTGAGAATCGGCTTTCTGGATTAAAAGAGGAAGTAAAGGCAACCTTTGGAGCGGATTCAGATCTTCCTTATTTTCTTTTGTTAGCAGAAGGGCTTGCAGGGGCTTATGCCTACATCAAAACCAAAAATATCGCAGTCCTTGCGGGTGTTCCGGTATTGATGGTGTTTACTCACTGGGCATTGAAATAATGGCTCGCAACTACCAAACCTTTATGCTCTCTGATGAACCAAAAATTGCGGGTATTCCTGTTACCACAGGCCTGCCCATTTTTTTACTCACGGGAATTGGGCTTTTAACAGGACTTGCCTATCAGCTTTTTATGATAGGCGCAGCCCTAAGCGTTGCGATGCATATCAAGTATGGCGGACTGCCTCTGCGGAGTCTGTTTGCCATCGTGTACTGGTCGCTGCCTCACAGGTTAACGTCCCTTTTATTTCGAGCTTTGCCCGATTCTGCCAACCGAATTTATATCAGGTGATTTAATGGATACTTCATTTCGTGATAATGCGATTGCAAAAAACAGACTGTTATTCAAGCTGACGCTGATTTGGGCGCTATCGAGTACGTTTGCAGTTATTGTTCTGTGCGCCTTAAATTTTTATACCTTACTGCATAAGCAGGTTCACTGGCTTCCAGTGTGTACTGGTCTAGAGTTTAGCATTGGCGATAAAGGTTATTCACCCGAGTACCTGAAAGAAATGACGCAGAAAGCTGCTGACTTACGCCTGACCTACAACCCTGAGACCATTGATGCACGCTACACCATGCTGTCTCATCTGATTCCAGCGAAATACCAGGAATCGTTTTCCAAACTATTGGATGCCGAGCGAAAAACAGTACATGAAAAAAATGTAAGCTCCGTTTTTTATGCTGAAAAAGTATCCGTGGATGTCTCTAAAAATCAAGGTCAAATCGAAGGGCAATTGTATCGCACAAGCCATGGGCTTCAATTAAAGCCACAACACAAAATGTATCGAGTGCAGTTTTCATATCAATCAGGCCTTTTAAATCTTGTGTCCATTCAGGAGATACACCATGACTAACTCAATTTATGATAAAGCTAAAAAAACCATTCTTCTTATAAGCTGTTTGTGCTCAGGAATTGTTGGTGCAAGCACCGCTCCTTCGGTCATCGCTTTTGAAGAAGGAGAGCAGTTTAATCTGACCTTATCGAGTATTAACTTTAATCGTGTGTTTGTTGAAGGGGAATCGATCACTAAATTAAGTTACCCAGAGCATGCTATTACAGTAGATAAAAGTGAGATGGATAACCCTGAAAGCACCGATTCTTCGGTGTATATAAAACCCAATTTTCAAGTTCCCATTACCCTGTTCCTAACTACAGATAAAGGACATCACGTATCACTTACCCTGACACCTGATGAATCGGTTGGAAAAACCTTAAGGCTTGTGCCGCGCGCTCAAACAAAATTGAAATTTGTGAAACTGGATACCCCTGATGCTAGTGAAGTAGATGAGGCAATCGCTGCCATGAAAGCAGGGGAGACTCCCAAAGAATTTAATGAAAAACGGGTTATTCCACGAACTTTTTACATTAAAAAAAACATAAAGGTAACCCTTGAAAAGCAATATCAGGGTAAGCGTTTCTCAGGCTTTATCTATCGGTTAGAAAATACATCAAATCATGAACTAGCGCTTACAACAGCCTTATTTGCCCATAAGGACGCAGAATCCCTTTCATTAAGTGAAGAGGAACTTCCTCCCAAAAAAATCGCTTATTTATATGGGTTATACAGCAATCAGGGATAAATCAGACGCTGCTTAAAAAGAGTTGGAAGGAGAGTAGGTAATGTTTAAAAAAATAAAACAATGGCTGACGCTAAAGCCTCAAAACGCCAATAAACTGGCTAAAAAGGAACAATTGAAGCACGCGGCCATTTTATTCCTAGTAGGTGGCGCATCCTATGGATTTTATTGTTACTCATCAGCTGAGAAAAAAAAACCAGTCCACCAGGAAGAAGCTCCGTTCGAGAGTATTTTTGAAAGTACTTTTAATCAGGGCAGTGACGAAGCACTCCTTCTGCAACAGCAGCAACAAATTGATTCTTTAAAAGAGTTAGTGGCAGAACATCATAAAAATCAGCAGAAAGCAGCACCTGTGAATACAGAAGATTCGGAAACAAAAGCCTTGGTACAGGCCATGAAAGAACAGCTTGCACACCTTGAAGAAGAAAATAAAAAAATGAACGAACAATTACAGGTTGCTCTGGTTTCTACCCGTCAGGCAAGCCTGGTCACTGTTAGGCCGCCAACTCGTGAAGAAATGGAAGCACAGCAAAAGAAAAAGCATCTGGCAGAGCGCGAACTGCTAGCAAAATCAGGTCTGGAAACAGTGCAATTTAACAACCGGAAGAAAAGAAACAAAGAAGTACGAACCGCTAAAAATTACGTTTGGGCGGGAACCTTTGTTGAAGGGGTGTTGCTGACTGGGGTTTTAGGTGATGCAGGAATAAACGGCTCAAAAAACATGGGAACTGCTTTAATCCGCCTTACCAGCGGAGGAATCATGCCCAACAACCAGCATTCTCATCTGGAAGATTGTGTCGCCCTGGTATCCACTTATGGTGATTTATCAGGAAGTTCCGTGGTGATGCATTTAGAAACACTGTCTTGCGCAGGAAACAACATCAATTTTGAACAAAAGGCCTACGGCTCTGTATTTGATTTGGATGCCATGCAGGATTTACGCGGAACTTCCATTTTAAAAACAAAACCTCTGTTAACCTATTCGGCAGCGGCAGGCATGCTGGCAGGATTTGGTGATGGGTTAAAGAATTTAAATACCGCTCAAACAATCAATCCCGGGGCTGGCACCATTACAACCTACGGGCAGGCATCAACCCTTGCTCAATCGGCTGCTGGTGGCGCGCTTAGTAATCCTGCCAACCGTATTTCAGATTATGTAATGCGCATTGCTGATATTTATCATCCACTGGTTGTGGCACGTGCTGGTCGTCGTGTTTCAGTTTTATTTACTAAAGGCTTTTGGATAGACAAAGAACATCAGGTGTACGAGTCAGGACGCGCTATCAACGAAGGACATGCCCAAAACGAGTCTGGGGTTACAACCACTGTAAGCCGTGCCTATGAATTAAATACACACCCTGTGAATGGCACTTCATTGAAGCAGCCCAATAATCAAGAGCCCATGGTTCAAACCGTTAATCCTGTTGAGAATCCCCTCTTAAATCAACCAGGACAACCCTCTACCCCATTATTTTCAACCGTACAAAATGAGGAGCCACTTCATGACTAAACCTCTATTTTTATTGAGTACCCTTTTCTTAGTGTCGCAGTTATGTGCCTGCTCGAAATCCATCCTCGACAATCAGGATGCAAGATGTCCTTTTTCTGACAGGGGTGGTTGTCAAAGTATGGAAATGGTGAATCGTATGGTGCAGGAAAAACGCTATACACCCGATGGTCAATTCGTGCAGCAGGCAAGAATTCAAGATCTGTATTCAGATTATAAATAGGCGCTGGCACGAATACAGGAGAGAAGCAATGCTTACAAACGCTATAGAATGGGTTCAAGATACTTATCAGTTGCTAAAGGAGACCTGGAATGACAAAGGGCTAGCCGATAACGGAGCCGCTTTTGACCTCAAGGCGCATCAATATCCTTCTTTTACTGAGGAGCTATTACCTTATCAATATTTTGATGAGGAATCGAAGCTGTTTTTTAATGAACACAATGCGGGTTTAATTTATCGCATTGTCCCTTTAACGGGTGCGAATGAACACATAGCAGAGCAGCTGGATGCGCTGCTTCAATCTAAAGTGTCTCATGAGTTCACCTTGCAGTTGATTTGCGTCAAACACAATCAGGTAGGGAAAGATATTGAGGCATTTACTTCGCAGTTCACAAAAAGCGAATTTGAAAATTTAAGCCTGTTAGGAGAGAACCTTAAGGCATTTTATCAAAAAGCCGCCATACACGGTTTTAAAACCAACACGATGCTTGCACCTCGATTAACGCATACGGATTGCTATATCGTCATTGATAAAATCAAAAAAGAATCTGAGAACGATTTAAAAGCCTGTTTTGGCCAGTTTCGCGTTTCATTTGAAGCATCCTTAAGTGCTGCAAAAATTGGATTTAAGCAAGCAGATGCGACTGATTTTTTGCATTTGCTTCAGTTTTATCTGGATAATTGCCCTGATGCAATTACCCCACGCCCTGTTATATACGACAAAACCAAATTACTTAAAGAGCAGGCACTGTCTCATGACTTTGATATTGAAATTAAAAACAATGAAGTAGTAATTCAAGGGGCTAATGAAACTGGACATGCTTATGAAACAGCTGTATCTGTTCTGACCATTGATCGCCTCCCTCGTCAGTATTGTTTATGGGAGAACATCAATAATACCAGCAACATTTTTCATCCTGATAAAAGAATATCCTGTAATCACATCATCTCGGTCATCTATCTGGTTGAAGAGCAGGGACGTGCTCAGGGTAGAGCGAACCGCAAGACCCGTGATTTGGATAAAAAATCTAAAAGTGATTATGCCTTGAATGTAGCGGGAACTGAGGAGCAGGCAAGAGTATGGCGTACTTTTCGAGATGATTTATCCTCACAGAAGACTCGTTCTGTAAAGATGCTTTATAACGTGGTTCTTTTTTCAAGACCTCATGAAAAAGAGCGTGATGTGGAGGCTGCTCGCACGGTATTTGCGTTCAATGACATTAAATTGGCATTGTGTAAACGTATGCAATGTCCGTATTTTTTAGTCTCGATGCCGTTTTTTTTCACAGGAAATCTGGCTAAGGATTTTTCTCTTCCAACCATGATGTGGCCAATTTCTTCATGGAATGCAACCCAATACATGCCAATTCTTTCTGACTGGCGCGGGGTGGGCAAGGGTATTTTGTTGCCCACCATGCGCGATCAGTTTGCCTGCATCGATCCTTTCTCGGGTGCATTTGGCAGCAATTACAATATGGCTGTAACCGGAACATCGGGCGGTGGTAAAAGTTTTTTCATTCAGATGCTGATGCTCAATATTTTATTTAATGGCGGGGATATTTTTATTATTGATGTAGGTGGAAGCTACAGAAAACTGTGTGAGGCGCTTGGTGGGACTTATCTTGAATACAGCAATTTGGCGATGAATCCCTTTACCCATGTTACGGACATTTTACGAGAGATTGATGACATTATTGCCTTGTTTGAATTATTAACTTGCCCGACCAGCGGTGCTACAGATGACGACAGAGGCACTTTAAGAGAAGCCATTTTAACCGCTTTTGGAACAACTCAGAATCAAACGCGCATTGATGAGGTTGCAGGAGTCTTATTGTCATTGTACGAGCACGACCGCGAAACCTATCCTACAGCGCGCATTTTGTCTAAAAACCTTCAGCGTTACTGTTCTGCCTCAGAGCATGGAAAGGCGTTTAATGAACCATCCCAGTTATCGCCTGATGCCCGCATAATTGTAGTTGATTTGAAGGAAATTGAAGACAATCAAAGCATTCGCGCACCGGTTCTCCTGTCCGTTATTTCTCAGTTTCAAAGACGTATGTTCAACTCGGACAGGAACAAACAAAAGATGTGCATCATTGATGAAGCCTGGTCTTTTTTTACAGGGGATTTAATTGCAGTGAACTTTATTACCAAAGGCTTTCGTACTGGTCGGCGGCATAAAGCATCATTTGTCACGATTACTCAGGGGATTGAGGATTATTTTGAATTTTCAGAAGCTCGTGCCGCATGGGAGAACTCCGCTTTAAAGCTTGTTTTTTTACAAGAAGAATCACCGCTTTTAGAGCATCAAAAAAAGCATGAGACTTTTTCGGACTACGAGATGACTATTCTGAAATCATTCCCAATAGCGAAAGAAGCTGGTTTTTCGCAAGTTTTGTTGCGCGCCAACGGTATTTCCTCCTTTCATCGCTTGTTCGTTGATCCATTTACTCGCGTGCTTTTATCTTCTGATGGAGATGATTATCAGGCGGTCATTAATTATGTGGCACAAGGGATTGCATTTCTTGATGCGGTATCGCATGTCGCAGAACTGCATTATGGGAGGGGTTATGCCATTTAATCGCTTAAACACCACATATTGGGTCATTGCAGGAGTTTGTGGGTTCATTGGAGTCCTGGCGGGTATGTTTATGATGTGGCCTAAGCCGTTACCTCTTTTGGTGGTTGATATGAATCGTGCCATAGAGGCACCTTCGGTGCTGCTTGCCCGTTCTAAACTGACTCATGAAGAACAATTAAACATTATGGATCGCTTTTCACGAGCCCTTCCAGAAGTCATCAAGGACTATGGAAGGTCTCACCGGGTAACCTTAGTCAGTGCACCTGTATTGACTGGTTACAAACCCTCCCAAGTGGATGTAACAGACGAGCTCATTGCTTTGACCATAGCAAGGATAAAGCATGAAGCGCACTAACAAACGGTTTTTAGCCCTGATTCTTGGTCTGGCCTTCTTATTAGAGCCTGTAAGTCATGCAAAAAATATTGGTCAGTATGGCCAGACATTCCCTGTTAGAGAAGAGGATATAAGAAAAGTCATTATGAACAAACTCAATGCATTACAGCAAAGTGGTGATTTAGAGCATGTTCAGCGTGATTTAGAGCAGAAAGCAGCGCGTCAGGCGATGAGACCACACCCTTTGGCATTGAGCACGACTCGCACGCCTAAGACGTTTCGCATCTCACCGGCAGTGACTGTATCTCATGATATCTGGACTCCTGATGGGTATTTAATTGCAAAAGCAGGAACGCGGATAAACCCATTTGAGCGCGTTCACTTCCTCAAAACCCTGATTTTCTTTAATGCGGATGATGCAAGACAGGTTGCCTGGGTTAAGAACCATTACACCGATTTTAAGCACGTTAAGTTCATTTTAACCGGTGGTGATGTTCGAGTTGCTGCAGAGCTTTTTGGTCGAATTTATTTTGATGTGAACGGCATCATTTCATCTCGGCTGCAGCTTCAACACGTTCCAAGCATAGTCAGTCAGGTAGGTCTT
Source organism: Legionella sp. PATHC035 (assembly GCF_026191115.1). Taxonomy (NCBI): domain Bacteria; kingdom Pseudomonadati; phylum Pseudomonadota; class Gammaproteobacteria; order Legionellales; family Legionellaceae; genus Legionella; species Legionella sp. PATHC035. The sequence continues at coordinate 127,636 of NZ_JAPHOT010000002.1, forward strand.
GATTGGCAAATTAAAGAAATTGGAGTGAATGATGAATAAACGACTTTTCTGTTCAATTGCTGCAGGCTTATTCTTCATCTGTTCATTGCACGCATCGCAGTGTAAAGGGCATTTTGTCAATCCTATTACCGACATTTGCTGGGATTGTTTGTTCCCTTTAACCATTGGTTCCTCCGAAGTAGTAAAAAGCCAGTATCCTGATACTAAAAATCCTGGGAACCCTATCTGTTCCTGCCCAAACAAATTACAACTTTTAGGAGTTACTATAGGTTATTGGGAACCCTTTGCGTTAGTCGATGTGACACGAAAGCCATATTGCATGGTGAATCTTGGGGTGCAACTACATATTAAAGACCAGGGTCTTGGTGGTTCACAAATGCCCGATACGGATGGGCGAGGCGCATTTTATTACGTGCATTGGTACAAATACCCTCTGATGTATTGGCTGCAGGTACTTACATCCATCGGCTGTATGGAGACAGAAGATTTTGATGTGATGTATTTGAGTGAACTTGATCCAACATGGAATGACTCTGAGTTTGCTTTTGTTCTTAATCCAGAGGCCACCTTATTTACCACATCGCCAGTACGGGCGTCTTGTGCAGCAGATGCAACCAAAGCATTGGCAGGAACGGCCATGGATTCTCTATTCTGGTGCCAGGGCGCTCAAGGATCTACCTATCCGCTCAATGGTTTTGTGGCAAATCAGGCAAGTCCCATCAGTGCCGCAACGCTCCTGGCAGAACGCACCGACTTTAAGCTTCATCGCCTTGGAGCAATTAAAGATTCGGTCGGTAAAGATTGGCCTGCACTTTGTCGCACCTATCACTCTTCCATTTTGCCTAAAAGCCGGTATCGCTATCAGTTAGTCAATACATTACCTGATGCGAAACGCTGCCAGCCCTTTGGCCGTTCAGTCATTACCTGGGAGGCCGGACATACCTACCCTGGAGATGGGGATAATTTTGGCTTCATGATTTGGCGCAAGAGAAATTGTTGTTTTTTATAAGGAGGCCTTTAATGGCGCACTACATTAAAATCATTATCCTGTTTCTGACCGGGATTGGCGGATGTTTTGCAAACACTAATGATGAATTAAGGCAGTATCAAGAGGAGGGGGCTCACCAAGTATCAACCATTTCGAGTAAGACAATCGAAATGCTAAATCGTACGTCCTCACGGAATCAATCAGAGCACCAATCATTGATTGATACACTCATGCAACGCAGCGCGGACGGTTTACAAAGCAATCAAAAACCGCAGAGAGTAGAAGGTGCCATTTTATTTGTATCCTTTTCCATGCCCGACTCACTTCTATTTGCATTGAGCGATGAAGCAGCACGGTTTCATATTCCCGTGGTCATTAATGGCTTAGTGGATGGTGATTTTAAACAAACCATAGAAACATTTAAACGCCTTAATAGCGAAGCTCAAAAGCAGCATTTAAACTTTAAGGGAATTTCTATTGATCCGGTCTGGTTTAGTCAATTCCACATTACAACGGTTCCAGCGCTTGTAGTCACAGAGCCCTCCAAGTCTTGCGGTTCAGGGCAGTTCTGTGCCAATCAACCCTTTGATGTAGTCTATGGCAATGCAAGCATAAAAAAAGGACTGGAGCTCATCGCCCAGAAAGGAGATGCAGGAGCCACATTAGCGGCCACCATATTGGAGAAAGGCCATGTTTAGATGCATGTTGGCCATCGTCTGTATTTTTGGATTTGGCACGTTCTCAGCTGCCAATACAACAGCGCAGGACTTTCAGAAATTAAAAGAATACGCAAAATCTTTGGGGAATCAGCCACTGAGCGCCATGAATGAATTTAAGCCCCAGAATACCTTCAAAGACTATACGGAAAATCCCTCGCAATCGCTTCATTATCAGGGGGTTGAAACTGAAAAAACGGATTTAAGTACCTTGGCTGCGAATGCCTTAAAAAATGATGCCGGTGGACATACTGTGACCGAGCATTTTGGTCAGCGCCAGTTTGAAATCAATACTAAAAATGAAGCGATTAAAAACGCCAAATTAATTGAAGAAGAAAGTTATGCGATTACCCATGGACAATCTAATGAGCGGATTAAATGCGATGAAAAGCCACAGGCTTGTGAGATTAAGTCGCATGAGGAAATCTGTCATACATCAAGGCAATTACCAGAACAACAGTGTTTAAAAAAACGCAAAGTAACCGTGAACACAGAACGATGGAGTCAAAGAGCTGACTTTGAGGTATGGGTTCATAAAAAATGGACTGGACTCATAGCGGTTAATCTTATAACGGGTGCGATGACCAATAGCGCAGGAGGACATTTAACCAATCCTGTTAAATTAAATCATCCCTGCGAGGAGATGAAAGCCACAGTACACTCCATTCTAAATAATGGTGGTTCTGCTCATTGGGTGCGTGTTGTGGGACTTCCAACCTGCCAGAATGGAGGAGTAATCACCCTGTATATTTCAGATAAGTTCAGTCGCTATTACCCAATTCAAGTGGCATTGACGATTAATGCTCATTCTAAATCCTATGTGGAAGAAGAGCACTGGGATAATGAATGCGCTGCTCTTGAGACAAACAACCTATGTCAAAAAACACAAGAGCAGTGTACTGATTCCAATCCAACCCGTGTCATTAATGGCCTGCCCGTCACCCGCGATTGCTGGGAGCTTAATGCACGATATCAATGCGCATCCGCTGCAGCTGATGAATGTAAAACGCAACGTGAAAAAGGATGCTTACAGGCAAGCTCGCGCTGTACATTAATGAACAATAATGCCTGTTCACTCTATGAGCAGGTATATCGTTGCGATGAGACAGTCTGCCCACAGCCTGTGGCTTGTGTGCGTGATCTCTTTTGTGCCGATGGAGACTGCACGGAACATGCTGCGACTCAGAATGATGGTTTTGGAGAGGCCATGGCACCCATGGCCGTTGCAGGAGCTGCTGGCGCTGAGTTTGGTAAAACGCAGGCCACCTTATTTTCAGGCCATCCCGTTCAGTGCAAAATCTGGGTTTGGGACATTATTGATTGTTGTTCGAATGAAGGCTGGGCTGACAAACTCCATATCGATTTGTGTCGTGAAGAAGATAAGGCTTTAGGCAAAGCCAAACTCAATTATCTGGCTCATTACGTAGGCGAATTCTGCAGTCAGAAAGATCCCATTTTTGGCACCTGTCTGGAGCACAAACGCACCTATTGTGTCTTTGACAGCAAAATGGCGCGCATTATCCAGGCCGAAGGACGTTTAAGACAATTAAATCCCAATGCTTTAGGAGATGCGGAGCATACACGCTGCGCGGGGCTCAGTGTGAATGAATTACAAAGCCTTGACATGGGGCGCATCGATTTTTTAAACCCTGTCTATCCATTTCCCCAAGGACAACCAACAAAAGAAGCAGGAATTGTAGGCGATGTCGTTTTAAATAGCCCCGACGCTTCAAAAGCAATGGATGAAATCAAACGGCGAGTCCAGAAAAAGGCAGAACAAAAATGAGATTATTTACTATTATTTTAATGTTACTTTCCATGCCGGCCATGGCTGATTTAGTAAGTCCACCTGCTCATGGGTTTCATTGGTACAGTACAGAAAACAAAGAACCTCAGATGAAACCTGTTCAAATTCCAAAGGTGTCAAAGCCTGCGCTGACTCCATATGAAGAGCTCATGGAAGTCCGCAAAGCCACCATGAATAAGCTCGCAACGGCATTAATTGCCCCATCATTTGATGCAACCTATGAGTACATGAAAGCCCAGCAGGTGTATGCCAAAAACAATCAGAAATTTGTCCAGTACTGGCAACAGGTGCTGTTGTCTCATCCTGAGCTGGATCATTCCTTAAATTTTCCAACTGACAATACGGCTGTGGCCATTCGCAATGATTCAATGAATCTTTTAATGGAGAGGGTAGTCCGAGAAGGGGCTAAACGTTATGGATTAATCCTTTTTTACAAAGGGAACAGTTCCATTTCGCAAAAATTCATCACTCATCTTGTGCCATTCGTCAATCAGACCCACTTTTCAATGATTTCGGTCACAACAGATGGACAACCCATTGAAGGTTTGCCTAATCCTAAAAACATACCTCTTCATGAAATACAAAAAACAATGAATTTACAGTCACGCTACATGCCCGCACTGTTTCTTGTTGATTTAAAAACACAAAAAATGTCGCCTTTATCTTATGGTTTCGTCTCCACAACCGAGTTAAAAGAACGCCTGCTGGATGTGGCGACTCATTACAAACGATACAGCTATGAGGGGTTTGAAGCATGATTGTCCGCATCATTTTTTTACTGCTTTGTTCTGTAATTAATCCATTGCACGCCAATGTGGCAGTTGAAGAACTCAATGCACTGTTATTGAAAAAGCAAGCCCCTAAAGCTTTTGCACAGAAGGAATCAGCTGAAGCTAAAGATTTATCCCAAAATTATTATTTTGCATTTATTTATCGAAGCACCTGCCCACATTGTAAAAAATTCTCCCCTGTTTTAAAGGATTTTTCAGAAACATTCCATATTAAGGTTCGTGCTTTTAGCCTGGATGGAGAGTCCCTGGATGGACTCGATACCACACCATTAACACCTGAGCTTTTTCAAACATTCTATGTATCAGGAGGGTATAAGCCTACGGTTCCCGCCTTGTTTTTAGTCAATCGACATACCCTGGAGGCCTACGCTGTCTTGTTTGGAGAAGCAACTCCTTATCAGCTGGCACAAAGAGTACATGAATTAAAGCAACACATTGAGGAGAAATTTAATGATTAGAGCTCTTGTGCTAACCGTTGTTGCGTCTTTTACTTGCGTGACAGGAAATGGTGTTCATGCATCAGCCAGTGCCGATTTAAATCATTTTTTTAATAATCTTGGTTATTCTGCGAATGTCACGGGTAGCCATTCCTATGAATCACAGGCAGCAGGATTTGCATCATTAGGCTCTGTCTATGCCAGAAATCAGGTGCGTTCCATTCAGATAGCTCACGTTGATGTACCTGGGTTTCGCTCAGGATGTGGCGGAATTGATATTTTTGCAGGTGGTTTTTCCTTTATTAAATCAGAGCAGATTGTTTCCTTCATGCAGAATATTTTAAGTAACGGGGCAGGCTATGCAATGAACCTTGCACTGGAGACCGAGCTGCCTGAAATTGCTCATGCCATGCAATACATGCAAAAGCTGGCAAATGACATTAATGGGACAAATTTTAATTCGTGTGAGATGGGAGAAAACCTGACTGCAGCGCTTTATCCCAAAAATAGAGCGGCACATCAGCGTTTGTGTGAGGACATCGGGCGTAATCGTAATGTATACACCGATTGGGCAGAAGCCCGACATAAATGTTCGACAGGAGGGGAGATTGAAAAGCGATTGGAACAGGCAAAAAACGATTCAGAATATAAAGACAGGGCTCTTTTGAATACCAACGTAGTTTGGGATGCATTACAACTGAATGAATTCATCAAATCAGATACAGAAATTTCAGAAGTCTATATGTCGATTTCAGGAACACTGGTATTTGATGCCAAAGGAGGGATGCAAACGTATCCCTCTTTAGCGACTAATCAGGATTTTGTAAAAGCCTTGCTCTATGGAGGCAAATTACCCAGCTATAAGTGCACTGATTCAAACAAACCCATAAAATGTGTTGCCATCAATGTGAAAGGAAGCCAGGAGATCAGCAGCAAAGATGCTCTGGTTTCTCAGGTACAAGCCATCCTGCAGGGAGTTTATGAGAATATCAAATCAGGGACGGCCTTAACGCCACAACAAAAAGGGTTAATTGAACTAACCCAGCCGTCTGTATTTCAGCTCATTTCAGCCAGTGCACAACAGAATATCGGCATACAAAGCAGTTATGAACTTGCTCAGAGTGTAGCAACGGATTTGCTTGCCCAGTATCTTGCAAATTCACTTGAAGTGATTCGAGCATCCCTTGCAGGGCGTGATTTAGGTAGTGATCATGAAGAGAAATTATTTAAAAACCTGCAGGTAGCCCAACAATTTGTAGATAATTTTAATAGCGAATCACGAGCACGTTTTAATGCCGCACTGACCACCAATCAATTGGTTCAAAACAACGTGAAGCAGGCGCTTAATGCCCTTAATCCCATCTTAAGAAAATCATATACCGGAGGGGCACAATGAGCCCATTATTAATCTACACCCCACAAAATGGGATTTATTTAAAAGAGTTGCTTGATGGTATGGCCGCTTTGCTTACTGAATCTACCTTTAGTACGGCGTGTGACATTATCATGATTCTATCCGTTGGTATGGTCGGTTATCAGTACGTGATGGGGAAAAAGCTCGAATCATTAACTCGCTTTGTGCTGACCACCTTTTTAGTCATGTATTGCGTGCTAGGCATTAAAGTGCCTGTGGCTATAATTGACATGCAGACAGCCGAAGGAGCAGGAGAGGCCTTAACAGTTGATCATGTGCCTTTAGGTGTTGCATTACCTGCAGCAGTCATTAGTGGCATGGGGTACGGAATAACAACTGCTTTTAGTGATGTATTTCACATGCCAGATAGCCTGGAGTACAACAAAACCGGAATGATTTTTGGTGCAAGAACCTGGCTTGCGGCAACCCAGACAAGGCTCTCCATGTCGCCTGATTTGGCACAAGACCTATCGTCCTATATCCGTCAATGCGTGTTTACGGCAAAACTTTTGGCAAGTCACCAATTAAGCCCTCAGGAGCTTACCCAAAGTGCTCATCTATCTAAAACCTATTTTGAGAGCCCATCGCCTATTTATCGGGTGATTCTGCACAATGGAGACAATTTAAGTTGTGCTGATGCAGCAGCCAATTTAAAAACTCGATTGCCCGTTGCAGCCAAATTAGAGTTGGAGCGTCTTAATCATCTGGTAACCACAGGTGCTTTAGGATCACGCAACACGGACAGCAGTTCTTTACCAGGCGAAAAGACTTTTGGTGACCGGCTGCAAGCTGCTCACAAATATTACATGAACATTACCGAAGATGCGGCTGAAACACTTACGCAGAATATCTTAATTAATGCGACCCGAGATGCTGCTGCCGATGCTTTTGCTTTTTCAGGAGCTGATGCGGCACTCATGAATTACACCAATACGGACAGCACTCAAAAAATGCACATTGCCGAAGCCAATAGCTTTTGGCTTGCAGGATTTCGCCTGCCTTACTATATGACCGTGATGTGGATGCTAACGCTGTGTATTTTTCCATTAGTTGTTTTAATTTCATTTTTCCCGACCCTGAGTAACGCTTATTTCTTGTGGGTACAATCTCAAATCTACCTTTGGTCATGGCCGCCGATGTTTATTATTTTTCATTGGTTTGTTTCTATGGCCTCAAGTACTACCATTACTTTGTTTGGTCAAAAAACCGGAGGTGTGACCTTCTCTAATATCGATTCATTAGCGAGCATGCACAGTAATTTCGCCTATACGGCAGGCGCATTGGCGGCAAGTGTTCCTGTTATTGCCCTGTACATCACGAAAGGATTGGGACAGATTTTAAGTACCTCCTCCCAGCATTTTGGTGGTATGGCACAATCTTTGTCAGTCAGTGAAGCACAATCTGCAGCTGCAGGTAACATCTCAATGGCAAGTTACAGCGGTTGGAATATGAACTATGAAAATACCAGCGCCAATAATGTTTCGGCTAACAAGCACGATACCAATTGGACGAACATGCATGGGATGCACACGGAACAATTGGGAAGTGGAGTGCTTAAGACGACCACAGGCCATGGAGATGCTGTTTTTGATGTAAGTCCTGGGATGTCACGAGGACCCGTACACATTTCAGATACAAAGGCCTTAAGTGGCTCTTTAAATCAGGCTTTTGAGGAATCCAGGCAGGCTGCAGCCAATGAAAGCCAGCATTATCAAACGTCCTTATCCAGTTTTGCGCACAGTGCCGTACAATTATCGAAAATGCAGGGACATGATATGCGTTTAGGCGATGGAGTATCTGAAAGCGAATCCGGTCAATACAGCCAGGCCTTATCGACCATGACGCATATTGCCTCGGATGTAGCTAAGCGCGAAGGGATAAGCCAAGAGGATGCGCTGGCTCATATGACCTCAGCTGGATTAAATGCCCACGTCGGAGTCGCAAGTGAAAAAAGTATGCTGGGAAGTATTGGGCGATTTGCTTTTGGAGCAACAGGAGGTGCTGATAGTCATGCCAAGTTCGATAGGTCATCAACGAGTAGTGATCGTTACCATGAGGGTACGGACAGCAGCATGTCAGCGAAGGAAGCAGAAGACTTTAATCAGGCGCTTAATTACGTGAGCCAGTTTGCACAAAACCATCATTTTGATAACAGCCATTCGGAAGGGGCAAGCCTTTCGAATCAAATGGGTACTGACTTGCGGGAAGCACAAACGGCAAGTCAAAACTACGATGCCTCGATGTCTAAAGCCGCTCGCATTAGCACGGCCAGGAGTTATGTGGAATCAAACTCCGATCAGATTACAACCGATCTTAATCAGGCATTTCCTGGCTTTGTGGCACACCGCATTGGAGAAAAGGCACGAGATGAATTGTATTCTAATCCTTCAGATCTGGCTTCATTAAAACAATTACAAATGCTAGCTAATGAGTTTATCAGTGAACAACGAGAAGGTTTAATCGCACGATACGGCAATGCTTCTAAAAATGCTCGGATTGACTCCTTTTATCAGGATGCAGCAAATCCATTAAGTACCAAAGAGTCACAAATGAGAGCGGACTACCACAAAAACAGTAATGCATTGGAGGATTCTGGAAGGACTCTGGGAGTTGGCATGGATGCATCAAGAGCCGAAAGCATGCAGCAAAAAATTAATAATCAGGTCGATGCGGCGGTAAATAAAACAAGCAGTGGAGGAGGGCGTTTAAAGAGTCAATACCAGCAAGCGGTTGAAACAACGAACAACGATGTAGGCGAGGGGAAAAAACTGGGGCAAAGTAACGTCAACGCAGTTATACCTCGCCTATTTTACTAAATGGGTTGATCATCATGATAAATCAGCCCCAAAGAAGGAGCTTATCCATGAATAATGAAGAAATGAATTCACAAGAATTAAAAGAGGCCATCGCCTTGGATATAGAAACATTAAAAACATTGGACGTGGATATTATGCCGGCCAAGGAGTATTACCAGGCGAACAGGCGTTTGTTTTTGCATGTTTTTTTTAAACTATATGGAACAATACTTCTAGGATTTTTACTTCCACTCCCTTTTTATTGGAACGTATTGATGGTGGAGATTTCAACGCACGAGCTCATCTACATGTTTTTCTGGCTGCCATTAATGGCTCTAGGACTATGCCTTTTTGTTTTTCTATTCATTTACAGCACATTAAATCAATACATTTTGATTGACTATCAATTGAAACACAAACTAAGAACAGGCTCATTGATTGTAAAACAAATAAGAAGGGCTGGAACTATAGCCTATCGAATATTTGCGGGGATTGTTTTGATTCCTTCACTGTTCTTGTTTCCCAGTGCTGCCTTCTTCATATCCTTTGGCGCGTTTTTCATCAGCGGGATTTTAACGAGCATCCTTGTTGAAATGGAGCTCAATAGGATAGGCATCAGCGTGCTGTTTACTCTCATAAAGAATTATTTTGATAAGGACAAAAATGCCAGTGCGGCAATACCCTTAAAATAAACAAAACACATCAAAAAGAATAATTTTTAACCACAAATACAAGCAGTGGAAGCCGCTGCTTTGCCCAAAACAAGCTGGAGGAAGATATAATGCGCCATGAATCCAATTACAAACATTATACACGGGGCGGCCAGATCTCATTCCATAATCTGCGGATGTGGTTTCAGATTAACAAAGCGCTCTTTCATGTTTACTTATTCATTTGGGCAGGGTTAAGCATTGTAATGACCTGTATCTTTGCGCCACATGGAATGATAAGACAGACTGTGTCCTATCATGCGGCTCATTTTTATCACCTGGCAGGGGTGCCACATGTATTTTCTATCCCTGTTAAAGGGGGGTATGCATCACAAACTGTCGAACAGCTTCTCCACAATCACTATTTTTCTGCTACCTCCGATCGTTTACTGACACTCCTGTTACAGTCAACTCTATGGAGTTTTCCCCTATCGTTGATTGTGGCACTTTTGGTGAGCCGATATTTCATTTATCGAGGAAAGGTACAAACACAAAACCAATTTATACGAGGGGCTAGTTTAGTCCCATCAGAAACACTTAAAAAACAGATCATAAAGCAAAGAAAAGCATCTGATTTACATCTTGATGGATTTCCCCTGTTGCAAGGTGCAGAGGTGCAGCATTTATTGGTTCATGGCACGGTTGGGATGGGGAAAAGTCAGTTCATTATGAAATTGATGGATTGTTTACGTGCACGAGGCGACCGAGTCATTGTCTATGACAAGGGATGCACGTTTACTCAGGCTTATTTTCAGGAAGATCATGATGTTTTACTTAATCCTTTTGATGCACGCTGTGCTAATTGGGATTTATGGCTGGAAGCCCCAAAAGATGAATTACTGGAAAACATGGCAGAAAGCCTCATCCCCATGCATGGAGAAAACGATCCATTTTGGGTTAATGCAGCACGCACCGTGTTTGCCTGTCTTGCAAGTCAAATGCGTGAGGATAAGGAACGTTCCCTATCCAAGCTGTTAGGGTTACTGGTAACGGGCGAGTTTAGTGAGTTGGAACCTTATCTCAACGGCACGGCTGCAGCGACTTTGGTCAGTAATAAAATAGAAAAAACAGCCATCTCCATTCGCTCCGTCATCACAACCTACCTTAAATCAATGCAGTCGTTAAGTGGGCTTGATGAATCTGGTAAGCCTTCCTTTTCCATTCGTGATTATCTGTTAAATAAAGATTTGGAGGGCTGGCTTTTTATATCAAGCAATGGGGAACAGCATAAATCTTTAAAACCATTGATTTCGATGTGGATTGCCATGGCATCCCTGACACTTTTGAGCTTGCCAGAAGATGCGAACAGGCGAATTTGGTTTATTTGTGATGAATTACCAAGCCTGCACAAATTACCCTTATTGGGTGAAACCATTGCTGAAGTCAGGAAATTTGGCGGCTGTTTTCTGCTGGGAATGCAGAGCTTTAGTCAATTGGAGAAGGTATATGGGCGTAGTGGGGCGGCTGAAATTTTTGACTTGCTGAATACCCGAGCCTTTTTTGCAAGTCCAAGTCATGAAATGGCGCAACTTGTCAGTAAGGAACTTGGGGATGAGGAAATTGATGATACCCGAGAAAATTATTCTTATGGAGCTAACTCCATTCGTGATGGGATTTCCTTAGGAAAAAACCGTATTACACGACCCTTGGTGACTTATCCTGAAATTATGGGGCTTGATCCGCTTACTTGTTATCTGCGATTGCCAGGTCAATATCCTATAACAAAATTGGAGCTTCATTATCAAAAAAGAAGCGCGAAGGCTTCAGGTTTTCTACCTCGTGCCATACCGTCTCTTCCTGTTTCTAATACCAGCATTAAACATGTGCCTGTTGTTAATGAGTCCTCAGACAGTCGCTTTAATGCGCAAGAGTCGACTAATTCCAAGCGTTTCCAAGGTGAATACGAGATTGAATCTATTTTTTGATAGAGGAATAAATTATGTTAAGTCTGCGAGTTAAACCGATTAAAATGCCAGGTTATTATTTTGATAAGGAAAATTATTACTTTTCAAATCAATTGACCACCGAATGGGTGGGGTTAAGTGCTGAGCGACAAAACCTTTCTGGAGAGGTTAACGTACTATCCCTTGAGGCCGTTGTTCGTGGTGCATTACCGAGCGGCGATGTCATTGGCCTCAAAACCCAATCCGGCGAAATCAAGCATCGTGGCGGATATGATCTGACCTTCTCCGCGCCTAAATCGGTGTCCTATCTTGGTTTGGTTTGTGGCCATAAAGAGTTTATTGATTTGCATTTAAATGCCGTAAAAACGGTATTAAAACTCATTGAGAAGGAAGCTGCCGAAGCACGCAAATCAGGAAAAGAGGGTATGGAGTATGAAAAGACTGGCAATCTGTGTTTTGCGACCATCCTCCATGACACCTCCCGAGAGCTTGATCCTCAGCTCCATGTGCATGCACTTTTGATGAATTTTACTGAACGTCTTGATGGCAAGTGGCGTGCTTTAGCCTCTGATATCAGTCGTAATCACGGCACTATGGAATGGATTATGGACAACCAAATCTTTTTAGGGCTTGTGTACCGGTCTGAAATTGCTCTTGGTTTAAAAGAAATGGGGCTCGAAATAGAACATACAGGCGATGCCCATGGTTTATTTGAAATCAAACATTTTGATAAGACATTGCTGGAACGAATGTCTAAACGCCGTACCCAGGTTGAAGAACACATTAAAGGGATGCACTCAAATTCGTTAAAAGCATATGACAGAGCAACTCTGGATTCAAGAAAGTCAAAGGAAGTGGTTTCCCCAGAGGAATTACGCATGCGATGGAAAGCAGAAAGTGAAGCGCTGGGAGTAAATCCTGCCACCTATCTGGCCACTTTAAAGGATAAAACCAAAGAATCGCATACGCCTAAAGAAGCCATGTCCAATAATCAAGAACTCGATAGAAGTGTTCTTGATGCAATTGCGCATTTAGAAGAGAAAAAACTTACATTTACCTATCAGGAAGTGTTACAGACAAGTCTCTATTTTTCCTTAGGTGAACAGGGCTTTGAAGCGCTGATGTCACGGATTGATCAAGAAATTGATGCACAAAATCTGATTGCTCTTAATGCAGAAAACTCCTCTTTTACAACGAGTAAGCTCATTAACAAAGAACAAGAGCTCATAAAAAAAATCGTGAACTTCACACACCAAAAAAAAGGCATCGAACGAAATATGGATAAAGTGTGCAAACTCACCGATAATGAGTCCATTCAAAAGGCAGTAACTCAAGCCTTATTTAATAAAGATGGAGTTGTACGCATCAAGCAGCAAAGCGCTACCTCGCGTGAGCTTTTAAGTACTTTAATTGATTATTCACAGGATTCCAAAATAATTCGTATCCTTTGTCCCTCTGCTTTTTCTGCCAATACAATCAATAAGGATATGGCCAAATCAGCGCCTACACTGTGGCAATGGATTTTATCTATTGGGAAACAGGATTTGTGTGAAACAGTAGCAGGCTTTAATTATCGTCATGGTTCAGAACATAAATTGCCCTTTTTTCATAGTAAAAAGGAGCGCGAAGTACTGATTGTGGATGAAGCACAGCGCCTGGCTCCTGACGAGATGAATACTTTATTATCTATTGCCGATAAGCGATGTGCCAAGGTCATTTTTCTGGAAAAATCACAATCTCTGTCTGGCTTTAAATCCGATATTCCCGACTTGCTTGATAAAGCCTGTATAAAATCATTTGAGGTTGATGACAGAAAGGTGCCGGCCACCAGCATCAATCTTATAGAAGCCCAAACCGTTGAGGGACGTATTCTTAAAACAGCGCAAATGTACTGTAACTTGCCAGTAATCCAGAGGCAAAATACAAAAGTCTTTACTGTCTCAAAGCTCGAAGCTAAAGAAGTCAATGAAGCAATCCGTACTCAGTTAAAAGAGCAGGGAGAGATTTCATCAGATGAAAAGACTATAAATACATTAACCCGTATTCCCTTGACCCTCAGTGAAAAAAAACTGGCTAAAAGTTATCAGTCCAATTGGATATTAATCCATAACACCCGTACGGAATCAAAAAAATTCACGGTACTCGGTATTAATGAAAAAGACAATCAATTGATTGTTCGTAATTCCAATGGGGCAAGATCACTACTTGCTGCTAAAAATATTACAGATTCCATGCAGATTTATGAACAAACACCTTTATCGGTAGGAATCGGGGATCAATTAGTGGCCACTGCCAGTTTATCCTTTGAAGGATTAAAAATAGGAAACCAATATGAGGTTACTGCATTTACCCGACATGGAATAAAAATAAGAGATGGGAAAAGAAGCATTCATCTTATCACGAGTAACGAAAAGCATTTCCCATTGAGCCATGCCTATGCCAAAACCATGTATTCCGATGATCTTAAACCCGTGAAACAAACCATTATGACACTGCCAGCCTATGCGCTCAAACAAAATACCATGTCGCTTTTATGCGAATCCAGTAAAGAAAACGTAATGATTATTACGGATAATGTGGACAAGGCAAATCGATTTGCCATGAAAAGTGCGACAAAATCCTCCGCGATATCGCTGACTTTGGATGCCGCCAAAACAAATCATGGTGCACAGATTATTGACCATAGAACCACGAGTGATCTACTCAGTTCACTAGAGCAGGCCTTAACCCTATTAACCGCTAAAAAACCCCAAAAAAGTGATGCGGAAAAAGCGCTGCACTTTGCAATTGCTCACCTTTCAGAACGAGAGGCAGCCTTTACTCGATCAGATTTACTTGAAGTGGCCGTTCATCAGGCTATTGGAAAAGCAGGTCTTAATGAAATAGATAACGTCCTGGGTAATGCCATAAACAGTGGCGACTTAATATCTGGAGGGAACGAGTTTTTGACCACCAAAGAAGCGGTGGCATTTGAAGAATCGATTATAAAGAATGTTAAAGCGGGTATTAACATTCTTAAGCCATTGATGAGCAGTGATGAAGCGCAAAAACAACTAGAACTGACAGATCTTACCAAAGGCCAAAAAGAAGCTTGTGAGTTAATCACGACTACATCCGATCAGTTTATTATGATTCAGGGGTATGCAGGAACTGGAAAAACAACCATGACTCGCAGTGCTATTGATACCATCAAGCATGCCCAATCAATGACTCATGAAGAGGTTGAACTAATTGCGGTTGCGCCCACTCACCAGGCTGTAAAAGAAATGAGGGCTCTGGGAATTGAAGCCCAAACATTAAAGAGTTTCCTTATTGAACAAGAACAGGAATCGACATTAAGCAAAAAAACACTTGTTCTTATCGATGAATCATCCATGGTCTCTAATCGAGATTGCGCAAACCTCATGCAAAAAATTCATCATTCTGGCGCTCGTTGTGCAATGCTTGGCGATATTAGCCAACATCAAAGTATTGAAAGCGGTAAGCCAAGTAAGATATTAATTCAAGAGGGAAGCATCAGGGTGGCCTGTATGGATGATTTGGTAAGACAACAAGTTATCGAATACAAAAAAGCAATCGAAACATTAATCGCCGGTGATATTGACAAGGCCTTAGCTCAGTTAGCCAATCAACCCTTAGACTCAATCACCCGCACTAAAGCGGATAGTCCTTACCATAGCATTACCTCTTCAATTATTGAAACAGGCGATTCGACCAAAGACTACCTGCAACTGGAAAACACACAACAGCAATCAATAGATCCATTCCAGGAAGAATTAAAGCAAAAGAACCCCATCGAAATGGCTGTAGGAGATTATTTATCTCGTACACCATCATGCCGTGATAACACGATTGTTATCATTCATGAAAATAAAAAACGGGAAGTTGCAAATGGTTTGATAAGAGATGCCCTTATGAAAGAATCTACTTTAGGCTCCGAAAACAAAGAATTTCCGAGACTGTTAAGCACTAATTACACTACTGCAGAGCTTTATTATTGCGAAACATATCGGGATTGCTTAAAAAAGCAAGAGGAGTATTTTTTAAAGAAAGCGGAGCACTATTTCAAAGTGGTTTCAGTAGATGAATCAGCGAAAGTGGTAGTATTAAACGATGCGAAAGGAAATAAATGCCTCTTTGTTCCTGAAAAAGAAAATAAAGACTGGAAAATTGAATTGTTTCAATCGATGCCAGGAAGGGTTTCAGTTGGTGAAAAAATTCATTTTAAAAAATCCGATAAGACTCTAGGTCGATTCGCTAATGAAAGGGTACAGGTGACGGCGGTAAATAATGAGTCATTTACCGTAAAAGACAGTAGTGGTGTGGAACACGTGCTGCAAAAAAAATTGATGAGCGACTCCCATTGGGATTATAGTTATACGGCTACCAGCTATTCAATTCAAGGAGCTTCATCCCCATTTGTTATTGGGGTTGCTGAGACTAAAAATGCGCAAGTAAATCACCTGCGGTCGTTTTATATTATGGTAACGCGAGGCTCCTTGCAGGCAATGATTTATACAGACGATCATAAAAAGCTGCAAAAACAACTTCGCGTTACTCCTGAGAAAACTTCTGCATTGGAATCACTTAACCATCTGAATGTCCAAACAAAGCCCCCAATACCCAATGCACCATCAACATCACTCAAAGCAGCGCAAAGAATGCCCATAATGAAGAACCAGGAGCCTCGTTATGATGCGAATATGCTGTCACAACACTTATCCGAGCAGGCAGAGCTGGTAATAGAATCATTGCTAGGGCAGCCTAATCAAGCGCTTTCTTCCAAAACAGAATATCGATATGGTACTCACGGCAGCTTAAGCCTCTGTTTAAGCGGAGAAAAAAGAGGAGTTTGGCATAACTTTGAAACACAAGAAAAAGGAAACATGCTTCATTTGATCCAAAAAACATTGAATCTAAATTTTAAAGAAAGCCTTGAATATGCCGCCAAATTAACAGGTGATGACCTAAAGGAACGTATTAAAATAGCAAACAAAAACCCCAATAATTTTCAAGTGAAAGACACTGATAAGAAAAGAAAAACATCAGATTATGGTTTGCAATTGGTGCGAGAATCCAAACCTATATCAGGCACTATAGCAGAAAGGTATTTAAAAGAAATTAGAAAGATACATAATGTATCTGGGGAAAATATTCGATTTCATCCTAATGTCTATACCAAAGATACTGAGGAAGTACGCTACAGGCCAGCACTGTTAAATATTGCACGAGACAAAGACAATAAAGTGGCCTGCGTTGAAGTGGTATACCTGGATAATGAAACAGCAAATAAAGCAATAATGAAGATAAAACCCAAGAAATCTTATGGCTCAAAAGCAGGCGTTGGCGTCGTTTTAAGCGAGGGTAAAGGACATGAAAGTGTCACCTACATTACAGAAGGGGTGGAAACCGGATTAAGCGTTAGAGATGCAGTTCAAAATGAACGGGTTATAGCGACTCTTGGGAAAGAAAATTTTGTAAATATCGATATGGCATTACTTACAGATAAAATAGTCATTTGTATGGATAATGATGGCAAATCAATTAAAGAAGATAAGGTAATCATTCAAACCATTGAACGATTAAAACAGCATGGAAAAACTGTAGAAATTGCCATTCCGTTACATCAAAAAGACTTTAATGATGTGAATAAAAGCAGTGGGGTTCAAGGAGTGGTAGATATATTAAATAAAGCAACGAATGTCGATAAATTTATTGGCTGCCCTAATAAAATAGATATGAATCAAGATCAAATTAAGAAGTGTCTTGAGAGCATTTCTCGACAAATGAATCTCGAACTTCCTGAAAATAAAAATAATCCAATTGAGAAACTGAAAACCCTGCAGCGAGGAGAAATGGAAATATATTAATTACTTGAACGCAGTGCATCTAGGAATTTTATATGAAAAAAATGTTTGGAGTAATTTCTCTTTTATTGATAAATGGATCATCGGTCTACCTCATTTATCTCTATGTTTCAATAGCGTGCTCCACCAAAGTGAATAACCTGCTTCAGGTTGCTTATGAGCCATCTGGAATGCAAATGATTTTTTACTTTATATCGTTTCCAATTTTTATGGTTTTAGCAATATTAAGTCGTATTCATTGCTATTATTTTAATGTAAAAAATGGATTGACTTTATGTTTATTTTTAATCTGGTTCTTGTATTTTATGTTTATCATATACATTGATCGAATAGTTCATTTTCCTAAAGGGAATGAACTATTTTATTATGGTAGTTTGGCTATTTCATTAGTGGCATTTGCTTTAATTGGATTGACAACATATTTCCAGATGAAACAATTAATGACTTATTCAGAGTAAAATTTGAAGCTTAAAATAAGCCATATTATTTTTAAATTTAACTGGTAAATACCATTAATACTAACTTAATTATTGATATATCCTTCAATGAAATTATCTACTTTCTTCTTAAGTTCTGCGATATGTTCTTCGGCATTATTTGATTCACCTGAAAGTTTATTTTTATCATAAACACAGCGAAAAATATCAGCACTTATTCCCAGTAATCTTAAAAGATGAGTCGTGTGTTGACGATTCAATTCCTCCTCTTTTTCTAAGCGTCTTTTTTCATCTTCGCTGATTACTGGATTATCTTTATTGTGTAGGTATACCTTAATTCCTAATTCGATCATTTCTTTCATGGTTTGGGATGATGAATCATGTCCTTCATCTTTTTTAATTGTTTCGAGCTGATCAATGATTCTTTGATTTAGATAACAATAAGCCTTGGGCATACAATCCTCTTTTAAATTTATAATGCAGGTTCTGTGCATTGTTTTTACCTGGTTTAGAATAATTGTATCATTTAATAATGGGTGTCGAATAGGTGTGTATATTCGTTCAATAGATATTTTTTACTCATTCAATAGGTGTGGATTAGGTGTTGATATTTTATAACTTATTGATTATTATTAAAGAGTGGATGCACACCTATATAAAATAGGGGTGTTAGCAGATCTTAAAATGCCAATCCGCACGTAAGCTACTGAATAATAATAAAATGTTTTAAGCAATAAACATTGCGAGGGGTGTGTTCTTTTTTATTTGGTTTTGCTTTTTTTGTGTGTGTTTCACTGGCCATTTTAGTATAGTTTATTTAAATTAATATTTTGGGAAGCGCATAATAATTGCGTACTTGTGATTCACGGATTCTCTTATCTATAATCGTGTCACTGAACAGGGATATTTATATCATGGGCATATTAAAAAAAATTCTGAAAAAAATTGCTAAAATCATTCATTTTCGACCATATAGCGAATGGACTGAAAATGAAAAAGCAAAGTATGCTAAACAGAATTCTTTTCGTTCTTGCTCCAAATCAAATAATACAGAAATTAATCCTGCTACAGGATTACCAATGATTGGAGCTTTAGACAGCATGGGAAATTCTTTTGGTTCCAGTGCATCCGATAGAGACAATTATTGGAATAATGATTATCATCATTATTCAACGTACAATAGCAGCAATTATGATCCATTTAACAATCGTTATTAAAAGACACTAATTTTTATATTAAATTGAGGATTTATTATGGCTTTAATCAGCGCAAGAAAAGCACCTGAAACTGAAAAAATTAAGATCGAAATCAGTAAAGATATTTACTCAGAAATAAAAGAATACTGCTTATGGGCTGGTATTGATAACATTAGCCATTTTTTTGAAGAATCATCTACGATGATTTTCTCTAAAGACAAAGAATGGAAGCAATACAGAAAAGAGAAAAAATTAACTTTAGCATAATCAATTTAAAAAAGGATATTCAAGTGAAAAACAGTATTAAAAAAACGTGTAAATACATAGTACCCATAGCTATTATTAGCATATTTGTTTTTCACTCTTATTCAGTCCAATCAAAACTAGAGCAGAAAGAAAAACAAACCTATATTACTATAAAAGAGTTATCCGAACTTGCCGCGAAAAATCGAGGTGTTGAGCCAACTTTTCTGGATAAGGCAGTAATTGCTATTATGGATTGGCTCATCCCTGTCGCTTTTATTAATAAGAATGAATATCTCAAATTACTGTCTGAACATAAAAAAGAAATTACCTCAGAATCAAAAAAAATTTATGTGCCATCAAGCAAGATGGGGGAAGTTGTAGTCATCAAAAAATTTAAATTTTCAACACCGGAGATTAAGGAATCAAAATCCATACCTATGGGCAAAATTTTTAGTGCATTTGTCATCGCTCCCTTTCATGATTCTGATAGTCCTAATCAATTACAGTTTAAAATAAATATCAACCCCATTTCGTGCACCGCAATCTCTGATTCCATTTTAAAAACTGATTATAAATCAGGGAAAATAGTCGCAAAAATTAGCGAGATAAAGTGTGCTGATGATGAGTCGAAAATCATACCTTTAGAAGCAGTCGCACTTGTGTCAGGTAGGGTATTATCCTAAAAATGAATATTCGATCTCTTCAAATAAAAGCACATTCTATAGTCTTATGTTTTTCTTTAATTAAACGGAAGTTGGCGTTTCTTTTATTCATTGTTTTTCTGATAAATAGTAAAGCTATTTTTTCTTACATAAAGAGCTCTTTAACTGTAATCATTAACAAATTGGATGTTCTTATTTTAGATCACCAAATTTTTTATTATTTGGTGATCTTATCAATCAACATTCTATTAATTATCAAAGCATATTCAAGGTATAAAACTAACAAGATGAGGCATAAAGACTAGCAAAAAACACCTCTTGCAATTCAAAGTAATTCCCAATCTCCAAAGTATCCCTCTTTGGTTTTGATTAAATCCTCATAAACGCACATTTCTAAACCATTCCCTAATTCATCCCACCCCGTTAAATCCATGGCCTCCTTCAATGCGCTCTCAGTAACAAAAAAGATCCTTGGTACTCCATAAGTCCATATAATCACATCAACATCATTAAGGGTTGCGCCTTCAAATCCCCAATCATCCATTTCTTGTTCTGGGGTATTGCGTCCATGATATAATCTTAATTTCATAATTGTCCTTTAAAATTGATTGATTTGCTTGTCATCCGTAGAATGATGAACAAAGGAATACTCCTTTGCTCATCAATGCCTGCTTATCTTTTTATTTCCATCATTTTTTCAGTAAGAGTCCATAACGCACGATTTAATTTCACATTTTGATCAATGGCTTTTACTTCTCTGGTTTTGGTTCGAGTGGTGTAACCGTATTTATTTAAACGATGGCCACGGATCCCACCTTTAATTAAGTTTTCTTGCAGGACATTAAACACGGTAAACAAATCATTATCTTTTTGATCTACATAACGCCTTGGTTGCAATAAACTCTTAGGATTAACGATAATACCCCCCTCTGTATCAGAGAATTTTAGTGAGTGAGCAGCTTCTGCAAAAATCATTTTTTCATCGTCATTCAAGTGAATGGAAGCCATATCATCGGATACATCAAGCATGTTATTTGCTGTCTCAATCACTTTGTAGGTGCCTTCAATGACATTCCCAAGAACATCCCCCTGATGTTTAATTCTAATTTCGTTATACGCTTGTCCAGCGATCATTCCATTACTGCACACAACCCGAAAAAGACCCGCCATTAAGCGATAAGAAGACAAACCATCATGAGAGTTAATAAGAACCAATTCGGGATAAAGCCCCTGATTATTTTGCAGGACATCATGGCGTTGAAAACGGAGCATGTGTTTTGCAAATACTTTCGCTTCTTGGTTCTGGCTTTTGGTCTGGGTTGCCCAAGTGGGGAAAAAACCTTCTGACATTAATTTATCAATGATTTGCTCGGTTGAAATGGGCGAGTACTTGGTACTCGTTTTATAAGAGCTGGCTTGTGTGAATATGGATGGCGCTAATTTGAATAATTTATCTTTTGATAATACTGGTAACATGTTGTTCTCCTATGTTTTTACTATTGTTCTCAAGGAACAAATACAGTATCGCAAAAAACCGACCCAAGGTCAAAATTATTTATAAATTTTCTTTATAAACTTTATTTATTACAAATGTTGATATTTTAAGATGCACTTGTTATACTGTTCTTGTCTTAGTGACCAATAGTAAAAACATAGGAGAACAGCATGACTATTCCAGAAATTATCCAACGCCAATTACTGCACACAAATAAAGCGATCGTCTGGTCGTGGGGTGTGTCCAAATGGTATAAAGTATCCAATACAATGCTTGCAATACGAGTTCATGCACACCGCCTCAATGGGTTTGTATGCATCACATTGGATGAGGCACATGATTTGTATAACATTACTTTTTATTCAAATAAAACAGTTCCAGAGATGCTTAAGCATCCTGTTTCTGCATATGAGGCGATAGAAGGGGTTTATTGCGATCAACTCGTTGAGTTCATTGATAATATAATCGAAAGAATACCAAACTATAAATATTAAACCTTATCCAGCCTCCAATCGCTGGGGGCTAGAAATCATTTGAGGTGATTTAATGAAAAAATTATCATTTGCCGTTAAGGCAAACATGAATAAACCCCCTAGAGTTCATGTGCAATCAGCAGATAAAAAAACAACCTATGGTTCATTTCAAGCCAATAACTGTGATGAATTTGATGCCTGGAATAAATTAAGCCCAGAAGAAACCATTGAATTAAAGCATTATATGAACAATATGTCGGCTATTGAGCATTACTTTTCTACAAAGGCTCTGTCCGAACAAAAAGATTTTAGAATCAAATTACCCAACAGTTTTATAGGTACTATAGATGAAATAAGCAAGCTATGCTCTGAGGAAGACATCAACTTAAATGTTTATGATGCCATGATTAGTGCAGCCATTGGGCAGCTTAAAATCAAGACAGCAAGCCTTCCTGATGACAAAAAGCAGCAAGCCCTGATGCTCCTTAATCAACTCGGACTATCTGAAAATGTAAAATCGGATGTTTCCTTAAAAATACAAGCGGTATTCTCTGAATTATTGTCCATTCATAATAAATCAGAAAAACTGCACCAAAAATCCATAGTCCTTTTTAATAAAGATAAAAGTATTTCTCCGAAAACCATTGAAGAAATCGCAAAAGGTGATTTATCAACCTCCAAATGGTTAGTATCTTGTGCCATAGAGATTTTACTGGAAGAAAAACCAGATATTGTGCAAAAAATATTATCTGATAACGATATCTTGTTTTTGTGGGCGACTCCTTCACTAAAAAATAATAGGCCAATCAAGGAATTACTCGATAAATTAGGGTCTTTGAATAACTCCGAAATGTTAAGCAGCAAACTAAATTCCATGACAGACTTTAGTTAAAGACTTTCCAAAATATCACATTTATGCTATAAATTACTATGAGAATAAAATTTTACCAAAAACAATCAGGCAAAAACCCTGTGGCGGAATTCCTAAATGATTTGCCATCCGATGAAATCGCGCGACTTGCCGGTTGTTTAAAGAATGTTGAAGAGCTTGGTTTTGATAGCCCAAGGGTACAATTCAGGCAAATAAAAGGCTCGCTTTGGGAAATTAAGATTAAAACATCACGCAGTGGTTATCGTTTTTTTTATGTGTGTATTCAAAAGGAAATCATTGTTCTTTTACATGCTTACAAAAAGCAGTCACAAAAAGCGCCAAAGCAAGAAATTGAACTGGCTGAAAAACGAATGATGGAGGTATACGACCATGAAAGCACTTACCTTAAATGAGTTTATTGACGACAAAATCAATAAGGACGAAGAATTTGCCAAGCACTATGAGCGTGAGCAAATCATTAATAACATTGCCGTCATGATTGTGAATGCCCGTAAAAAGCGGCATATGACTCAATCCGAGTTGGCCAATAAAATTGGAACCAAGCAATCGGTTATTTCTCGTCTTGAAAGCGGCAATAGCTCCTTTATTCCCTCATTAGAAACGTTGGTAAAGGTCGCTGATGCGCTCAACATGCACTTAAAATTGCAATTACAAGCCTAATAAACATTTGGCCAACATCAAATAACAGTACTTTTTAAAGGATATAAAATGGCATTAGATTTTTCCAAACTGAGTACAGGACAAACTGTTGATACAGTCTTAAAGCCAAGAGAAATTTTTAGCGCCTTACCAAATAAAAAACCAAACAAATTCCATTACCCCCGCGATGTGCAATCTCAAGTATGGAGCAAATGGTTTGACCGCAAAGAAGAACGCAACCTGGTTATAAAAATGAATACTGGTGGCGGTAAAACAGTGGTTGGCCTTTTAATTTTAAAAAGTTGCTTGAATGAGAAGAAAGGGCCTGTAGTTTATATAGTTCCAGATAATTTTTTAGTAGAACAAGTGTTATCCGAAGCCAAAGATCTTGGATTAAATGCCGTTGATAACCCTGAAAATGAGAGTTTTTTAAAAGGAAAAGCAATTCTAGTAACTAATATATATAAATTAATTAACGGGAAATCAGTATTTGGTGTTGGCGATGAGGGAGCAAAAATACCCATTAAGACACTCCTTATTGATGATGCTCATGCGTGCGTAAACACAGTCGAAGAACAATTCACTTTGAACGTGTCATCATCTAACCCAGCATATAAAAAATTATTTAGTCTTTTTGAAGAAGCAATGAAAAGGCAGTCGGAAGCAAAATATTTGGAGATTGAAGCGGGAGACCCCTTTGCTTACATTCTGATCCCATATTGGAACTGGCAAGAAAATCTAAGTAAGGTAATGCAGGTTTTAATTGAAAACAAAAATCATGAAGACATAAAATTTAAATGGCCATTAATAAAAGAAAATTTAGAGCGATGCAGTTGCGTTATTAGTAAGCATTCCATTGAAATTACTAGTAATTGTATTCCAATTGATGTGATTCCTTCTATTAGTAATGCATCAAGAAAAATATTTATGACCGCGACATTATCAGACGATAGCGTCTTAACGACCCATTTTGGTGTTAGCTCTCAATATCTTAATAACCCTATCACTCCAGATTCAGCGGGAGATGTAGGTGATCGATTAATCCTATTACCACAAGCTCTCAACACAAATATGTTTGATAGTGATGTTAAAGAATTATGTTTGAAATTATCCAAAGAATATAACGTGGTAGTTATTGTCCCATCTAACAAACGATTGGAGTTTTGGGAGGATGCAGCTGATCTCATTTTAAAAAAAGACACTATCCTTCAAGGAGTTGAACAACTTAAAACAACTCATATTGGCTTAACAATTTTAGTTAACAAATATGATGGGATTGATTTGCCCGAAAATGCTTGTCGATTGTTAGTTATAGATGGATTACCAGCCGCTCGAAATAATATTGATAAAATTCGCCAGAGCGAGCTTGCGGGTAGTTCGAACAAAGTAAATCAAATCGTTCATAAAGTAGAACAGGGGATGGGGAGAGGTGTTAGATCTAATGATGATTATTGCGTCATTTTTCTTATGGGAAAAGATCTTACTTCTCAGCTTTATACGGGCGAAACTTTAGAACTATTTTCACCGGCGACAAAGGCTCAACTAGAATTGTCAGAAAGGGTAGCAGATCAAATAAAAGATAAAGGAGTTGAGGAAATTAGATCCGTAATAAACTACTGTCTAAAAAGAGACCCGCAATGGGTTGAGTTAAGTAGAGGTATTATGGCTAACCTAAATTACTCCAATAAAAATACATCTGACTCAATAAAAATCGCTTTAAGAGAAGCTTACGATTTAGATCGCTCAGGGAAACCACAAGAAGCAGCAAACAGAATTTTACATGAAATCAATAACTCAACCGATGATCTTTTATTAAAAGGCGTATTAAAACAATACATGTCGGAGTATATAAACAAGTACGATAAGGTGGAATCGCAAAAAACCCAACTATCCGCTATTTCTGATAATTTGAGAGTTCTTAAACCAATCGAAGGCATCAGTTATAAACCATTAAAAACCCATACAGGATCACAAGCAATACGATGTTCTACCTATTTAAAAGACAAATTTAAAGATGGAAACAAACTTATTATCTATACAGAGGGAGTATTTTCAAAACTTATATTTAGTGAAGGTACTGCAAATATATTTGAGGATGCTTTTAACGAGTTAGCATACCTTCTTGGCTTTATAGGCCAACGCCCCGAAAATGATTATGGAAAAGGACCAGATAATCTCTGGCTGTTGGATGATTTAAAATTTTTAGTTATTGAATGTAAAAATGGTGCAACCACCGATTTTATTTGCAAACACGATTGTAATCAGCTGAATGGTTCTGAAATTTGGTTTAATAATAATTATGGCAATGGTGCTAAATGTGTACCTATTATGATTCATTTATCTACTTGTTTTGAGTATGCGTGTCCTCCAAGTAACAATATAAAAATAATAAATAAGAGCTTATTAGAAAAGCTAGTTAATAACGCCCGTAAATTTATACGATCTATAGCCACTGAAAATAAGTTTGAAGACAGTCAAGCTGTCAAACAACATCTGGCACAATACAAGTTAGAGGCTAATGATATTATCGCCAACTATACAACTGCTTTTAAAACAAAAAAAACCTGAGCACTACATACTAGGTAAAAAGATAAAAATCAGCATTTCGATAGAATACTTGTTGGGATTATTTTACTAACCTTTGAATTGGTTGAACAAGTATCGGCTTATCTCAAAATAAAGATCATCTCGATTAATTCGTATTCCATAGAGATCGGTATTGCGACAGAGAGTAACACCTTTAGAACTCACCCAAACAAATCACTATGTGATCCTGTTCGTGATAATCGCAGCAATTGTATGCGATCATCTTTAATGGTCTTATAAATTAATAACCAATCGGGGGTAATGTGACATTCACGATAACCATCCCAATTTACGGAAAGACTGTGATCCTTATGCTTTGGATCCAGGGGTTCTTCCTTTTGCAATTGCTCTACAATAGAGTCTAAGAGCGTCCTTCTTTTCCCTTGCTTCGTAATCTTTTTCAAATCACGCTTAAACTGTGTCGCCAACTCTAATTCAAGCATTATCTACAGAATCCCATACATCCTTCATTGTTTTAAATCGCTCGCCTTTTCCTGATTCCAGCTCTGCCATGGCCTCTCTTGTCTCTTTGTTCGGTATTTTTACCTCAAAAGGCAGGCCATTTTGGAGACAGACCTGGCTATAGAACAGTCGAATCGCCTCGGCTGTAGATAAGCCTACCTTATGCAAAATCGCTTCTGCCTGCATTTTAAGAGCAGGCTCAATACGAGCATTAATTGTTGCCGCCTTATTCATCTTAGTAACTCCCAAAATACTGATATTTTAATTGTATAACAAATGCATTACATTTTCAATTTTTCTATTTTATATGGGCTATCAATAAAGTACACCCTTGTGATGCCTGTCGTGATCTTGAAGCACCTACACTTTTAGCTATCAAAAGATACCGATTGTATAATTTGATAGAACCAAATCACATAGTCTAAAATCTATTGATAGACTCTCTCGGCTTCCTAACTTTCAAATAATTCTTCTATGGTCGACTGCATCTCTTCTTGACTGGGTTTTGCATAACGAAAAATTTCCTTAATGGACACATTCCCACTAAGCTCCTGTGCAAAATGCACTCCATGTTTATCAGTCACTTTCTTCAAGAAAGTATGCCGAAGCTTATGGGGTGTAAATTCAAATCGCTCGTTCTCTGGTAATAGTGCTAACACTTGTTTTAAGACACGCTGACATATTCTAAAAATATTCCGAGTATTAATACGATTCCCAGCCCTATTAATAAATAATGGTTCGTCAGGTTCTGAAACTCGACTCTTTAAATAATTATCCAAATGTTCTCTGGCTTCTTGGGGTAAAGGAATTTTTATAGTCACCCTTTTACTCTTATGTCGTACTACAGAATGAAGTCCTTTCGAGTGATACTGGTGTACATTTAATGAAACCAACTCAGATTCTCGCAAGCCTGTTCCCAGCAAGACATAAAACACTGCCGTTTCCAGTAATGCATTTTGATTTTTTCGGGTACATATTTTAGCGCGTTGTTCACAGGCTGCTTTTAAGCGCATAAGTTGTTTTGAATTTAAGCCATTCCATTCTGGCGCGTCAGTTTGTAAATCCTTAACCCCTGATAAGGGATCCCCAGCAATTAAGGGTCTTTGCTGGTAGAGCCATCGGCCTGCATGACGAATGGTTGCCATGGTCCGATTAATTGAAGTCGCTTTGTATGCTTTTCCAGTTTTCTCCGAAATGGTATTGCATAAGGAACGTTGAAATTGTTTGCTTACTGCTGGTGTCCAATTATCTACCTGGTCATGTCCTACTTCGACCTGAAAAAAATTTAAAAACTTAGATAAGTCTTTTTGTTTCGCCTGGACTGTTTTATCAGGTGCACCTTTGACATGAACCTGAAAATAAAATGACAACCAGGCAGACAAAGAATTGGTATCAAAACGAACATCTAAAGGATGAAAAACCTTATCTACCCCAAACTTTCGATTTTTACTATTTTGGTGATCCAATACGTTCAAGACATTCTCCATGAGTGTTTTTTTCATTTTACCTCATTTGGGGTAGATAAGGTACGTTATCTACCCCAAAAGCATCAAATCATTTTTTTCATTAAATTTTTATAACGTGGCCTTTTTGTGCTACAATTAAATCATCATGATTTTTCGAGATAAAAATGAAAACGGCAACTGTAAGAGCACGAGTAGAACCAGCATTGAAACTGGAAGTAGAGTCCGTATTAAATGAATTGGGTTTATCAGTATCAGAAGCTATTGAAATTTACTTACGTCAAATTAAATTAGTACATGGGATCCCTTTTGATATCTGTATCCCAAATAAAACAACCCAAGAAACATTTGAGCATACTGATCATGGTGAGAATCTTAATTATTATAAGAATGCCAAAGATATGTTTGATAAGTTGGAAAGCTAATGCTTAAACCCATAACCACGAACCAATTTGAAAGGGATATTAGGGGTTCTAAACGCTAACCCCAGAAATTTCCGACCGATTTTTAGTCATCTTAGATGCTTATAAAACATGGCTAGCTTTACTTGATAGTTTGTTGTAACCAGTCCAACATATATTTTCGAGTCTCTTGAGGTGCTTGGTCAATGCTCTGCATACAGACGAAGGAAATTTGATGATTATGTTGTACACTGTGCAAACGAGCCTTTATTTTTTTAAAGGAGTGGCAAGCTCCGTTGACCATGATTGACTGATGATTAGAGTCATATAGTACTCTTTTATGTTTAATGTCCAAATGCACCATCAGTGGAATACTGGATACTTGCTCTGGATCACGAAATGGGTAGTGGAGATTATCTACAAATAATTCTGGTTTTTGTATCATATAATCGTCAAAGGTTTCTTTGATCAATGGGAATGGGGCATGAGGCAATAGATAAAAATGTTTATCTAGTCCTGCAAGTCTGGCGCTTTTTTCCTGCCAAGACCGATGAGGATTTGTATTGGGTTGCACCTTATCTTCTCCAATCAAAACGCTGAAATATTTTTTAATTCGGTATGATATTTTTTGTTCCGCTTGTATTTTCCACTTACCGCGAAGAACGATGCATTCATTGCGAAAAAAATCATTGGGGGTTACGTCGCGAATAATGAAAAAATCATCGTTAAAATAAAGAAACTGATTGGATAATCCTTTGATACGCCAAATTAGCCATTCAATACTAAGGCTGTTAAATACAGGGGATGTTATATTAAATTCATTGAGCAAATCATTTTGATCGATTACCTTAATTTTATTTCCAAAGGCGCTTCCTTGTAAATCTAAAACAGCTTGAGGTGTTTGCTGGTTAGTAATTATATAAATAGTTCTTATCCACGGAGCAAAACGATACAATGAATGCAAGCAATAATGAATTTCATTACATTGTTGAATACGAGTGGGTTCCACCGCAATGTCCTGTTCAATCCCCTTCTGAATACAGAAAGAACTTAATTTTTGTTGATACTTAGGATCGTAACCATCAACCCATGAGATAACTGCATCAATAGAACTCATTGTTAATCCTTTAGAAATAGTGCAACCAATATTTTGTATTTGTACTTAGATTCGGGAATCACCCATATTAAAATATTTTGATTCACAATCAAATAATTCAGGCATTGATGACTTTTTTTAATCACTCCAGAATCCTTTGAATCGAGTTGCAGACATTTCAGTATACCGCACTGTATTCTGAATATTTTTATGCCCTAAATAATGCTGAATGCTTCTTGTGTCTCGTCCATCATTAGCAAGCTTATACCCTGTAGAATGCCTAAGCATATGAGGATGTACGGACAGACCTAATTTGGCAACCTCACCTGCTCGTGTAACAATCTTTCGAAATGTATCCCCAGTTATTGGTGCTTTTCGCTCAGTCATGAATACATAGTCAGTTTCAGGATAATCACGTTTCAATTGCCGAAGTGCGCGAAGTTCTGCGCCAAACAGCGGATGATGGGTAGATAAACCATTTTTACGACGAATAACGTGAAACACCCCTTGTTCCAAATCAATTTGTGTCCAACAAAGAGAAATCAATTCGGAAACTCGCAATCCATGTCGATAGGCGAGCAGTATCATTGTTGCATCGCGCTGACCGTGTCTACCAGTATGCCTTGCTGCCGCGATTAACTTGTCAATCTCTGTTGGTGTTAAGTATTCACGTGCTCTAAGCAGGCTATTTTTAATTTTTTTAGGTGGCATCATTATACTATTGTAGCAAACTTTCCGTAAAACAGTGTTTGGTGAGCCATTATAAAATAATCGATAGAGCTTAACCACACTGGATCTGTATTTCTTATCTTTCCGATAAATAGCCACTGTTCAGAATGTTTGGTAGAATCCACTGCCCCGTTTATAGAGTAAAATTTATTCATGCGAGCAAGCAATAATAACCTAACTATTTTATCTGAAGCGGAGCAAGCCGCTTTGTATGAGATCCCTGATTTTGATGATGTTCAGCGTTCGAACTACCTCAATCTCACCCCTGAAGAGCAAGTCTTGATGTGCAGCCGTGATGATTTATCAGCCCAAATCCATTGCGCCATTCAAATAGGTTACTTCAAGGCGAAACATCGGTTCTTTCCATTTAAGTGGGAAGAGGTGCAGGAAGACATTGATTTCATTATGGAAGAGTATTTCCCAGAACAACAGTTTCATCCAACCCCTATTAGTAAACACCAATATTATGCACAATGCACCGTGATTACAGCGCATTTTGGTTATCAGTCTTGGTCAAAAGAATTTGAACCATTATTAATTGCTCAGGCACAACAGATTTTGCGCCGTGATGTTAGCCCACAATTTATCGTCATCGAATTACTCGCATTTATGCAAAAAAAGAAAATATTGCGTCCCGGATATACAACTTTGCAAACGATTGTGAGCAAAGTCTTAAATACGGAACGTAATCGGTTAGAATCAATTCTTGGAGAATCCCTGACGATAGAGGATAAATCCGCTTTGCAAAAATTGTTACTGGAAAAAGAGGACCAAACACTCTCTGAATTAGCGGATCTCAAGCAGGATACAAAAGATTTTAAAGCACGCATGATAAGTGCTGAGCGCGAAAAGTTGCTTTCAATAAAAGCCCTCTTTCAGTTAGCTAAATCGCTCTTGCCTAAACTCAACCTCTCGCAGCAAAATATTCACTACTATGCAAGTCTTGTTGATTATTATGATGCCTATGAATTACGGAAGAAATTAAAATCTGAGCAGACTTATCTTTATCTTCTATGTTATCTCTCCCAGAGATACCTTAAATTGAATGATAATTTAATTGACGCTTTTTCCTTGAGCTTAAAACAATTTGAAGCCGACCTTAAAGAAAAAACAAAAGATGCTTATACGGACTATGCGGTAAGCAAACAAATTGATTCTTTTGTTATGAGGAAATTTGCATGGTTATTCATCAATCAAGAGCTTCCGGATCAGCTCAGTTTTGGCGATGTACGCAAAAAAGCATTCGAAACAATCATCCCTGAAAAAGAGTTACGCAATAAAATACCTGACGAAAATGAAGAGGAATTAAAGCCCATCGATTTTCAATGGAAACTGGTTGATACCTTATTCCATCGATGTCAGCTGCAGTTACGACCATTAATGATGGCCATTGATTTTTCAAGCACTGTAGCTGACAGTCCTTGGCTTGCAGCCATTACCTGGCTTAAGGAGCTATTTGGTGCCAACAAAACGATAAACCAATATCCAGTCACCGCAAGCCCCGAAAAAACCAGGCCAAAACGCTTGGAAAAATACTTGTTTGATACGAATGCCAAGGGTGAGAAAAAATTCCATGCCGAGCGCTATGAATTTTGGATTTATCGCCAACTGAAGAAACGGCTTAAAGCAGGAGAACTCTATTTGGCAGACAGTGTACAGAATCGCTCGCTTCAACAAGAGCTTAATTCAGCCAATGACAAAGGGGCGCTAGTGGAACCCTTAGATATTCCAGCATTGAGAAAGCCTATTAAGGACTTACTGGACGAACGTTGTGCTGAATTGCGATCAGAATGGTTGAAATTTAATACTGATTTTACTCAAGGTAAGCTCAAGCATCTGTACTATGATGAACAAACCAAAACGCTCCATCTAAAAAAATCCAGTGATGAGAAAACCGATGAAGAGAGACAACAGCGTTTTTATGAGCAATTGCCTTTGTGTGATATTACGGATGTACTTCGATTTGTTAATGAACGGAGTCGTTATTCATCTGCTTTTACTCTCATACAACCTCGCTATGTTAAATTGCTTGCCGATGAAAACACTCTGAATGCTGTGATTATCGCTCAAGCGTTGAATAACGGCAATCTTAATATGGCAGAAATTTCTGATATTCCTTATGCCAGTTTGTTGGACGTTTACCAATCCCGTGTGCGATTGCAAACATTAAAAAAAGCCAACGATATGATTGGGGATGATATTGCACAAATGCCTATTTTTCCTGATTACTCGTTGGATATAGCAATTCTTTATGGCGGGGTGGATGGACAAAAATTTGAAGTAGCAAGACCAACACTTAAAGCAAGGCGATCCAAAAAATACTTTAAAAAAGGTAAAGGAGTTGTGGCTTATACGCTGCTAGTCAACCATATCCCGCTTCAAACTGAATTGATTGGTGCTCATGAGCATGAAAGCTATTTCGCTTTTGACATTTGGTATAACAACACCAGCAGCATCATGCCTGAGGCCATTACAGGCGACATGCACCTTATTAATAAAGCTAATTTTGCTGTGATGGACTGGTTTGGTGGTAAACTGTGCCCTAGATTTACCAATTTGCAAGCCCAGATGAAGCATCTTTATTGTGATGATGATTTATCGCAGTACGCAGATTGGTTAATCAAGCCTGTAGACAAAATTGATCGCCAACTCATTGAGGATGAATGGCCTAATATCGAGCCGATTATCAAGGCGTTAGGCTGTAAAGAAATTACCCAAAGTATTCTGATTAAAAAATTATGTACGTACAGCGCCTCAAACAAAACCAGAAAGGCGATATTTGAATACGATAAATTGATCCGTAGCATCTATACCCTGAACTATTTACAAGACAGAAAATTGCAACGAGACATACATCGTTCCCAAAATCGGGTAGAATCCTATCATCAACTGCGTATGGCTATTGCAACTGCTTATGGAAAAAAGCAATTATCAGGCAGAGGAGACCGTGAAATTGAGATTAGCAATCAATGCGCTAGACTTATTGCCAATGCTATTATTTATTATAATTCGGCAATCTTATCCAAGCTCAAACTAAAATATGAAGCTGATGGAGATCACAAGGCATTGGCACTGCTAAGGAAAATTTCACCTGTAGCTTGGCAACACATCCATTTTCAGGGGCACTTCATTTTTTCTGGTGATAAAATCATTGATCTTGATGCAATAATAAACAAGGTTTTCTTGCATGGAGTAAAAAAGAAAAAAGTGGTTGAATTTAGTCCAGAAATTTCTGGGGTTAGCGTTTAGAACCCCTATTAGACTTATAAAAAAACGCGGCAAAGACCTTAATAAGGTTTTTAAGATCATGCAATTACTTTTAAACCAAGAAAAATTACCATCAAAAAATCGAGATCACGCATTAACAGGTAATTATGCTAATCGCCGTGAATGCCATGTAGAACCTGATTGGCTTTTAATTTACAAACTAGAATCTGATGCGATTATTTTTGAAAGAACAGGAACGCATTCTGATCTGTTTAGATAAAATTAATATCCTTTATGATTAGCCTCTAAGGCACTCGGTTTTAACAAAACCACTCTCACCACTATCTAGCACTTTAACCAGCCTCACTGTTACGGCCATTCTCCTCAAACATGCCTCCATATACTCCACCAGAGATAACAAAGCCTCAGGAATTAGGGCTTATCAAAAGCAAATTTTAATGAATGCTGTAAAAATACTGATTTGTTCTGAATGGCCTCAGAAAATCTTATTGATAGCAGCATACAGTAGAGACCCGAACGAAACTTACCATCTTTATTAAGTATTCTTTTTTCACGTTCAGTCAAAAAATTAACAGGCGCATCTTTTCCTATACAGCCATCATTTTTCTTAAAATAATTAACTGCTTGAATTAAGTCGTTGTCCGAATGCTCTTCATCTAGATCCAGTATTTTTAATACTTCAAATAAAGAGTCCTCTTTTGCCTGCTTATATTGTTTTTCAAGTCCGTCACAATAAATAGCATATTCAATATCATCATACTGTTGATTATTGCCACTATGTAAATTATCTCGTTTAGTTGTCATGGAACCCCTTTCAAATAAAAATAGGCTGCTAATTGTAGCAACCGATGTCTTCCCACTACTGGGTTAGGGGTCTTTATCAAAGTGTATCGTTTTCCATTGGGCAAGAACGTCAAAGATTGACAAAGACTTCTGGCTATTGCCATTAATTTCTGATCAAAAACCATTCAAAACCCTGAACCGAACTGTTAAAAATTATCGCCATAAGCTTATTGTAAAAGATTATCTCATAAAAAGCCCCAGATGTTTAGCTAAAATACAAAGAGGATTTTGTAAATACTCTATATCTTATAAATGAACTTTAAACAGTCCTATTCATCATTTGAATTCAATCTTGGTTTCTATATCCCAAAAAATCCATATAAAAAATAGACTATTATTTTAATAAATATACAAATATAAGATTTAAAAATGGCAACTAATACAAGAAATCAATTAACGGATCTGATTGTAGATAGATTAAGCGAAACTAAAGAACAGTCGAAACAACAGTTTTTTCTTGAGCATTCTATAAAAGTTGCCCGTTATTTTACACTAGACAACCTTCTTCCAACTGAAATTGCTGAAAAAATATATGCTAACTTTCCTAAACCAAGTGACATGCATCTATTAAATATTCCTGGAAAGTTAAAACTAAAATACAGCCACCTAAAAGATGTATCCAGTTTATTGCAAGATATTAATTTTGCAATTCAAGATCCTCGAGTTGTCGCTTTGATTGAAGAAATAACCGAGATTAAAAACCAAATTCCTGATCCATCAGAGTACGCAGGTGGAATTAGTACATTACTCAAAGGATTTCGTCTTAACCCTCATTTGGATAATTCGCATGCTGTAGACAGAAAACACTATCGAACAGTAAATGTACTTTATTATGTGTCCCCTAATTGGCGACTCGAAAATGGTGGAAATTATGAACTATGGGATAAAGAAATAAAAAATTGCATTGTTGTTCCTAGTCTTTTTAATCGCCTGCTTGTGATGGAAACAAATCGATCCTCTTGGCATGCTGTGAATCCGGTTTTATGTGACGCCCCTCGGTGTTGTGTGTTTAATTACTTTTTTTCTAAGCAATCTCCTGAAGGTGAGGAATATTTTTTCAATGGGAATTCATTTAGCGCTCGACCTGAACAAAAAATTCGTCGTGCAGTTGAACGTATTAAAAAAACATTCCTAAGAAGAAGATGATGATGATTTATCAATGCAACTGGGTAACACATTAGGAAGCATTGAACGAAGTTGAGAAAAGGATCAGATAAATGTTATTTGCTTTAGTTGTTCTCTTCGGTGTTGTTATGGTTCTTTTTTCAGAGGAGTTTAGCAAATCCTTCAAGAAGCTATGGGCAATAAAAGGATCTAAATTACTTCTACCACTGTTTGCTGCTTCTTGGTTTATCTATACTTTTGATTTTTTGTTTGTTGGGGTAATCTTTTATCTACATCAATTTTTGCACGATACACTGGCCTTTTTGATAAGGATTATGCCTTTTCAGCAAGGTGCAGAATCCGTAGCATTAGTCATCTTATTAACGTTTTTTTCTGTTGTCCCTGTGCTAATTATTGATTTTTTTACTCGAAAGAAAAACTATAAGGGTTATCAATACCCTTATATAACAAGTACAATAATTTGGATATTGTGCGTTGCTCTATTAATAATCATCTAATTGTTTATACCATTCACAGCACAGAACAATTTTTAAAAAAGTGAATAAACAAGAGAACGTTAGCCGATTTTAATCTATTTTAATCGAGCCATCGCATTCTCTTTGACCTAAAACATTTAATACATAGTCCCAAATGATACTTGGCACATTGATTCGCGTTCCATCAGAGGGATTAAGATGCAAGTCGATATAGGGAAAGCTATTATTTTCAATAATGCCAAATTGTTGCTTATGCCATGGAAGAGAAATATCCTGACAAATAAAATCAAGACCCGTAAGGGGTATATTGAGTACTTTATGTACTCGTTCCAATAACAGTTTATTCTCTGGATGGATCAGATCAATAACATTACTAATTTTTGCACCACTACCTATAGTCACTTTTTTTGAAATAAAGATTTGTTGTCCTTTGTTTATTACTGTGTTAAATGCAACTCCCTGAGCCTCTAGTATTTTCTTCAAATAACTATTGAGATTAATTTTGCGTGAATCACTACCACCTGCAGCTTTATTCTTTTTATCGATTAATTCAGCCAAAGTACTGAGACCATCACCGATCACGCTTCCAGGCAGTCGCATCACACAAGCGACTAATGAGTCATCAATAATTAATGACCGATAAACATTGCCAGGAATATGTTGTTCAACCAATACACGAAAATCAACTTGTTTTACTATTTTAATTGCCTCTTTTAATTCATTTGGCGTTTGAATAGTACACAAGGCATGAATACTTAGCGATTCGGATACGGGTTTCACAGCAAGAGGGAATCCTAATTCAATGCCATATTGATAAGCGCTTTTACTGGAAATAAAAACCTTTCCTACGGGACAGGGGATTTTTTGGTTTAATAATTTCTTTTTGAGAATCCATTTATTATCGTATTTGGTATCCTCATCAAAGTACGTATTTTTTTGATAAAGAAGAGAAATAGGGGTTTGCGTAAAATAATATTTTTTGTTATTGAATACCAACATAAAATACAACGTATGTAATTGGGACTCTTTAAAATTATACAGTTCTAATCCCCTTCGTTGCGCCTCATCCCATAATGCAAGTACACTATTATTAAATTGGTTCCTATCAATGATATTGGTTTTGGTAAATAATTTTAATTTTTGAAAAATAGTAATGGACGTCCTATTTAATAGATTATCAAAACGTAAAAAATCTTGCTCTGAGAGGAGAAACGCTTTAGATAAAGCATAGATAAATGGATTGAATATAAAATAATCGAATAAACTAAAAATTTTCCTTCTAACATGACAGCGTTTTTCAGGATAGCAATGCTCACAAATTTTATCATCCATCACCGTATACTCCCTTATAGGTATGGTGTCATCTCAAAGTAATAACGCTTTTATTTAAATCCGTCTGCTCGACCTTTTCTATATTCCTAATCTTAGTTTCTTCGTAACCTCAAAGCTACCCCCCAAGGCACGAAGCAATTAGTTTAAAAAGACTTACCTATGAGAAACCCTGATTTAAATCCACAATAACTATCCTGTTGATTTTTTTCTTTGCTCTTTTCCGGTGTCAAAAATCCTAAAGTTAACGTTTTTGCTTTGGGTAAAGAGGCAGTGAGTCGTTCTGATTCTTCACTCACAGTAGTTCCTTTTGCTAATTCTTTTGGTGTATCTGGTTTTTCTTCAATTTTAGCCGAAGTTTTCTTTAAGCTACTGGGGTTTACCCCATGAAAATTAGTTATCCCTCCTAGCTCATCAAAACTCCTTGCAAATCCATAGGTTTGAAAAAAGTAATTAAATACGTTACCTATCTCTACTTCTGGAGAGATGATTGAATCTGCTAGAATATGTCCATTATGTGAATTGGCAAAATAAACTACAGCCGACTTATCTTCTAAATTCATTGCCACCCACGCTCTGTATTCATTCATATCACCGGAATGATAGGCTCTGCTTGCACGATGGATATGGCCTGTTACAGCGGTAATCCATTTTAATTCATCCCCTTGGGCTAATTTATAGGACTCGGTACATTTTGTTTTCAGCCTGTTAAAATCATCCTGATTACTCTCAGTCAATTCAATCCTACTAACCGTTCGACTGGTTTGATCTGCATAAAAAAGCGCATCATTAAATAAAATGACCGCATTTCTATCATCCAATAAGCCTTCGATACAATCAAATGAAGATTGGCTTGGATCGGTTGTCATTTTAATAAGACCGCACCCACATTGCTTATCGGTTTGTAATCCAAAACCTAAACCCCATGCTACATTGTTTTTATCCTGTTCTAATCCATTGACTTCGATTGGCCAATTGCCAGGTAAATAATCATTGTTCATGGAGACCATGGGTTGAAATGCATACTGTAGCTCTTCGTCATTCATCCAGGCTACTATAAATTTGGCATAATCACTTGGCGTTGTATAGAGGCTATTTGCTGCCTGAGGCGGCTTGCTTTTATCGAAATGATAGCTGCTGTGCTTCATGTTTAAGGCTTTTTCCCCAAAGATGTGTTCTTGGGCAAGTGATTCAAGATTTGAGCCTGTTACTGCCTCGATGACTTCTTGCAAGTAAGCAATCCCTGGGCCTGAATAGGCATATTTTGTGCCAGGGTCAAACTGAAATTCAATGAGCCCTTTGCTCTCATCATGCGTAATGGGTAACCCTGTCGTATGGGATAATACCATCTCTGCGGTCAAAAGCTTGGCCTTATCTTCATCTTCTTTACGGAATTTTTTTAGTATCTCTGGAAAAACTTCATAAAGCGGGGTATTTAAATCAAATTTAGCGTTAAATTTTCCTAGACCAGGTTGGGCTTCATTCGCGTTATTGGCTGCTATTAATTTTAATACCAAATAGGCAAATACAGGTTTACTCAGTGATGCAGCTCCAAAAACTGTTTCAGGAGTTACGTCCATGGACGGACTTGAATGAAGATGGTCTGTAATTGAGGTAATCTCACTTAATTGATCATCGGACAAGATATCTATTTGTTCGTCTTTGGCGAAACTCTTACGAAAGTCTTTTAACTGATATTCATCCAGCTCAAGCTTATGAAGCTTATCCTTTGATTTGTTATAATAAAGTACACCTTCTTCAGTAAGGATGTAATACGATTTATAAAATTTGCTTTGTTCTTCCTTAGTTTTAGCCACAGGCATCTTCAATAACCCACATTGGGTTGATCTGACAGTGCCTTTAACGAGTGGCGGAGAAATAATTCCTTCATGATTGACCGTGACAACCGATATGCCTGGAATATCGGCTTTTTTCATCACCTCTTCCAATGTCATTTTTGATGAGGGGGCAGTTGCTTTTTGTTTCTTCTCTATAATGGGCTGAAATGCTAAATCGAGAAAGTGATAAGCAACGTGCCCTTGTTCTTTATCGAATTCAAGGCGAAAATTGAGATTGTTTTCTGGTGAAAAAATGTGGTCACCAACAGGAATAAGCTTATAACTTTGTCCGAATGACTTGAGCTTAAGTGACTCTCCTTCAATGCTTAATTCATGAGGTCCATACTTGCCCGTATATTCTTGTAATTTTTCTTTACTTACCTCAATTGGGTTATCCAAATCAGTTAACCACGCAAGATGTTTTTTGATCTGTTGTTCAGATTCTAAATCTTGAAGCAGTGCTTGATTGAATTTGATTAGGGCAGTTTTATAATCACCCTTTAATTCAGCTTTTATGCCTTCCTGTTGCTCTTTCCAACCAGGCCTATCATAACACTCAATATGTTTCGTCAGTTCAGTAGTGTATTTAGGATCCAATTCAATGGCCTTGAGTAATTGGATTTTTGCAGTGACATAATCGCCTTTCGATTCAGCGATTAATCCTTCATGTCGTTCTTTGTAACCGGGTTTATCATAGGGCGTATAATCATATTTGCCACAAAGGTAATCGAGACCTTTTGTTACACCAACAACAGGAGTAACTAGCTCTTTGGCAAGAGACAAGCCATTTTGGCTGTTCGCAAAATAACAAATTGCAGAACCATTATCAGGATTTATTGCAACAAATGCCTTCGCGCCTGATGTATCTCCCCAATGAAATGCCAATGTTCCTTCCTCTGTTTTTTCTAAACCCCATCCTAATCCCCAAAATACAGAGTGTACTATTTCTTGAGGAATCTCTTTCTTTCTTGCTGTTTCATCTTTTTCTGTTGAGACGATTTCTTTCATTACTGTCTTTCTCAGCATTTGCTCTTTGAGTAGTGCCATGACAAATTGTGCATAATCATATGCTGTAGTTTGTAACGACCCAGCAGCAGTGACCTCGTCTCTATACGATTGGGGCTGCATCAGTTCATTATGACGGGAGGCAAATTGTGTTCCTGGCTTAAAACGAGCACGTTCAAAGTGACTGTTTTTCATTCCAAGTGGTGTAAATACATATTCTTGTGCCAGCGTTTCAAGGCTTTTACCTATTTTTGCTTCAATTACTCTCTGTAAATAGTGATACCCTTCACCCGAATAATGGTATTGGTCACCCGGTTTGAATTGGAACTCAAGTTGATTATTAGCAGGCTCCCAGTTAGGCAAACCTGTTTGATGCGACAAAATCATTTGTGGCGTTAAAGATGCTACTTTTTCTTTATCCTCACTCTTAAAGCGTCCATATTCTATTTCAGGCAAGGATTGTGTCAGGAAATCTGGTGGCAGTTGGTCTTTTTCTATCAGTTTTAATACTAAATAAGCAAACAGTGGCTTGCTCAAGGAGCACGCCTCAAATACAGTAGACTCATCAACACAATCTCCTGAATCCATATCAGAAATACCAAGCGCACCGCTCCAAGAAAGTGTTCCATCAGAAATAGTAGCAATGGATAGTCCAGGAATGTAGGCTTTTTTCATCAAATCGTGCAACATTTCTTTTTTTGGTAAATCAACGGGTATTAAAGAGGGTTGCTCTTTTGCCCCAACTGTTTTTTCATGATCCGTTTCGAGTTGAGGTTTTGGTAAAGGATGTTTCAATAAAAAGGTTTTTTCCCCATGGATAGAAAGGATTTCCACGAGATCGCTTTTGAAACTTAGCTTAAACGAGGGATCCTCTTCCGGCAGAAATTCGGTTTCTGATATGCGTACAAGCTTTGTTTCAACATTAAAACGCCTGCAGATTAAGCTGCCCTCTTTTAAGTAGATTTCTGCTTCATTGTTATAATTTCCTACAAAAGTTTCCAATGGAGCGGTAAATACTGTTTTTTCTAGAGAGGAAATTTGATGAACTGCATTCGACCATTCCAAATGCCTTAGCTTAAGCGCTTTTTCAAAATAAATTCTTGCCTCTTCAAGTCTGCCCTCTTCTTCACACATCTTACCCGCAATTGTTTCTTGCCATCCGGCCTCATCACTTTGACTAAAACTCATATAGTTAAAGAGTTCTTGCATATCCCCGATAGGAGGTAAAATAGGAGAATTCAAAATTTGAGTGGCGATACTCATCCCATTTTCTGAATTCGTAAAAAATACTGCACCCTTTTTTTCTGTAACATTTATGGCAATAAACGATCGTGTATTAGGGTTTGCACCCCATTGATAGGCGATGACTGCATCTTTATTTTTATAAATATGCCAACCTAACCCACAGGTTTTCGCAATACTGTAATCACTTCTTGGCTCAAATGCTTGTTTTATGATGGGATCATCCATACTATCCAACCAAGCACTCATCAATTTTGAAAAATCATTAGCTGTTGTAAGCAGTGATGCGGCAGAATGAAGTGGTGGCTCTATTGCTAAAATGGAAGTCGATTTTTCCAGCTGAGTATGAACAACTACAATATTTGTATCGTCTTCTGATTGAGGCTGGAACGTAGAGCGACTCATTTTTAAAGGATCAAACACATACTCTTTAGCCAACTTTTCTAAATTTTTACCCGTTTTTGTCTCGATGACTGTTTGTAAAAAAAGAAACGCTTCACCTGAATACGAATATCCACTACCTAGCTCTGACTTAGGATCAAATGCTAGTGGTGAAGATAAATTGGGAGCCCAATTGGGCAAGCCTGTGGTATGTGACAATACATGTCGAGCAGTTAATTTTTTAGCCTTTTCAGGATAGTCACCATCCACCTTGAATCGTTCATATTCATGGCCTTCTTGTTGAAGAATAGAAAGTAATGGCTCATCCAAATCGATTTGCTTCTCTTTGACCAGCTGTAACACCAAATAAGTAAATACAATTTTACTCAGTGAAGAGGCTGGAAAGCTCGTATTACCATCTACGGAATTTTCAGTACCTGTGGATTGAACATTTTTTTTGCCAAGAGCAAGAGAAGTTTTTGCAAGTCCGTGTTGGTGTTGTTCATTAGATTCAACATAAGCATAACTTACAGCGGGAGTATGAGCAGAATCAATTATTTTTTGTAGTTGCCCTTTATTACGTACAAAAGTTGTGAGTTCTTGATGAAGCATCATTTTTTTATCATGCATGTTTTTTCGGTCTATAATGGTTTTTTTTGTGTCTTCTACTCGTTTTGCATCCTCCTCGTTTTCAGGCAAGATAACAGGCAGTTGACTCACCGTATCTAGATAACTTTTAAGTGCTGTTGGTGGCTGCCCATGCTTGATGTATTCATCAGCGATGAGAGAGTATGTCCAGAAATCTCTGAGATTAAAACTAAGCTCACCCTGATTATCTTGGAAAATTTTATTTATTTTTTCAAAATCACCATGCCGTGCGTAGGCAAGCATTCGTTCTCCTACTGATAATTCTTGAGATATTCTCAATAAATCTTTTGAATCGATGGTGACATCATGAATCACAGGCTCTAAACCAAGTTTCATGGCACAAACATTGACTGCTCTAATGTTTGCCGGTGAAAAATAGGCATGAGTAAAATTAACAAAACTTGTTAAATCGACTTCTTTTCCA
This sequence comes from Legionella sp. PATHC035, assembly GCF_026191115.1. Classification (NCBI taxonomy): domain Bacteria; kingdom Pseudomonadati; phylum Pseudomonadota; class Gammaproteobacteria; order Legionellales; family Legionellaceae; genus Legionella; species Legionella sp. PATHC035. Next base: position 170,381 of record NZ_JAPHOT010000002.1, read on the forward strand.
GAATGTAATGCATCAAACAACTCCTGCGTGTATTTTCCAGTATCATGCTTTATCGCACTTCCTATTTTAAATTGCCAATCACCTTTTTCATCTTTAAAAAACAGAATGTTTTCAAATCCCATGGCATCCAGGATGATATTAGTCCTTTGATAAAAATCACGATAATGATTTAAAAATTCAATCATGACTTCCCGAAGCTTGGGATCGCTATCCAAACGTTGCAAAATGGCACCGATTCGTTCATCAATGAACGCATAATCATTAAGCTCAAAATCTACTCCAGTATCGTCTTTATGAGTAAGCGTTTTATGTGCCTTATCAAACAAATCCTGGTTATGCTCCATCAAATAAATATCAAGTTCTGCGGGTTCTATTTTAAAATCAAATTTTACTTTAGATTTGAAGCATTTTTCATAGGGAACAATGGATAACGCAGCACTTTGAGACTCTTTTCCAGGAAGTTGTACTTGACATGTAACATGTTGCTCCCGGATGCAGCGTTGTTTTCCATCTTTATCAAAGCACTCGTATAAAACAGCATATTTTTTCTCTAATTCTTCAAGCTCTGTAGGATTGGGATTTTGTTTCATTAACTTAATAACAAAAGGCGCATCTGAAAATCGATAAAGTATGTGAGTCCCACCTTCAGCTATGCGCTCCGCTTGTGCTAAATCAATTGCACCCGATTCAGTCTTTGGTACTGAATGAATGAACTCTTGTTGTGCCAATTCACCAGACATTTTGTTCACTGATAGAATTTGAGCAATTTCTTTATTGGATGTAGACATAATAGAAAAACAAAAATAGAAGTGTTGCGCACATTTTAAACTAAAAAAATTACACGCCCTTTGGGTGAGCCTTTTTTTACGTTTTTTTTACAGCTCAAATTGCTTTTTTATGATAGGTTACTATGAATTTTTGGCTCATCGACTAAGAGGGACATTAAACTGACGCCTTACCTAACAAAAAATTATTATCTTGCATCCGCAAACACATTAATTCTTTATTTGCTATATCAATAGCGCGAGATAGAGCCCCAAAAATTAAATTTGACCCGAATAGAAGGATGTATAGCGTGTCTACGCGTCATGACCCATAGAGTGTGTTATTAATCATCTCAAGAGTACCTATAATGTTAACCGCTAGAATTCCACCAAATACATGGATTAAACCCTTTCCAGTAGCTCCTGGTTGACTACCCGAACCTGCAGCGCGTGCAATTAATACCCACCCTCTTACAAAAGCAATGAGACCGATGACTTGAATAATAATCGTCAATGGCCTTCCCACAACACTTCCACTACCAAATAAGGTATCAAGAGTCGAATTACCGCTATTAACCGGTGCATACTGAAGAACATTTTGATAACCAAAAGAAGATTGCATGAATGTCGCAAAAGTCGTTGGAAAATAAATCAGCATTGTACCCACTAACAAATAGGTTATTGGTTCTTTAGCATTGGTATTACTCGACATCATTGTTCGTTGTTCACCATATTGCTTTAAACAATAAACTCCCTTAAATAAAAAGGCGCAACCGATAAGATACGCTGCTCCTGTAATTAAGCGCTCTACAGGAAGCAAGTTATTTGCAATATTATTTAATATATTGACCTGACTTGATATCCAGCATGCCACTGTCCCGCCTGTACATGTATCAGCCATATAAAACCTCAACTATTTTCTTATCTAATCACTCGTACTGGGTGTAGATGGCTATCAATACCCATCACCCCTTCACCGAATGAATTAATTTCACCCCATACCTTGCAATTTTTATTTCTTTTCTTACAGTTAAGTTTAGAATATTTATGCCAATTTGTTTTGCACAACGATATAAATACTATTTAACACTAATTTTGCACCAAAATAAGACAAATCACTTAAATAGTGGCGTATTTTTACATAAATTTTGCAGATAATTTAATATTTGTGTATAATTGTCATAATGTTTATAAATTTAAATTTGGTATCCTTTATGAAAAAAGACAATGAAAAAGAGAAAGAAAAACATCAGCCCGTCCCTGAACCAACCACGGCAGGTAAAGCCAAAGAACAAACTTCTTCAGCCGCACTCACATTAGAACTATTAAAAAAAGAAAAAGAAAAACTGAAAGAGGTAGAAAAAAAAGAGGCTGCTGCTGAAGGAGCAAAAGTACGCTGTCGAACTTGTTTTAAAGAAATAGCCCCTACCCGTCGTTGTTTTGGACATGGTGGAGGAGGCGGTGGAGGTGATGGTGGTTCTGGTAAAACCTCCGAGGAAAAAGCAAGTTCTGGTGAAGATAAATCGCTCACTAAATCAGGAAAAATAGTTGAAACTACTGATGAATTGATAGGCGAGTTTGCTTCCATGGGAGATAGTGAAGCACTTGATTTAGAGTCTAGTTTTGACCCAGAAATAATTGAACAATTAATTGCTGATGGGAAATTGCTGGTTGATAGTGATCGCGAATCAATGACCCTTACCATTAAATTGCTTTGTGAACCTAATGAATTAACTGAAGAACAAAGAGAAGAATTAAAAAAATTCATGGAAGCGATTATAAAAGAATTCAATGAATTTAAAGAAGAAAATAATCTTTCCGATGAGTGTTTACAACTCATTCAAGATGAGGAAGGAAACATACGTTCTCTTCGTATTACTATGCCAACATTAGCCTTATACGATGCATTTATCCAACGGCTGGCAAATAATTTAGTACCCATACCCAGTCCAAAAGCACAAGAAAAGGATGAAGCCACGAAAGAACAAAGTATTGCTCCAAATCCACTTTCGAAGGAACCCAAGCCTTCTAATAAAGGCAAATCCTCTACAAAAGAAGAAATTGAGCCTAATAAGGATATAGAACCTAAAAAGGCTGAGGAAGAAGAACAACCGATATTTAACCCATCTCCTTTCAATATGAAACCTTGGTAATATAATGAGTGCGGATAAAAAATGCCTTGCTTTTATTCGTACTCATTAAAAATTTTTGTTTAGAAAATGGTTTCTAATATAATGAACCCGAACCGACCAGGATCAACATTATATCCTGCTTAAATATCGCCATTTGAAATCTAGCATCGTTGACCGCTCTCCCATGCAAAACTGCAGATCTTATCCTAGATGACCATTTTTTTGAAATCAAACCCTTATTTTGCTGTCAAAACACCCACTATTGCACAGGGTTATCCTCAGAAAATGTGGATAAAAGAGCAAACAAAAAAGGGGTTTATAGACCATATTTATCAATACGATTTATAAATCAGGTTTATAAGTCACATTTATAGACCTGTTCCATAAACCAGATTGATCTACCTCCTTATACAAGGGGGTTTATAAATAGGGTTTTATTAAAACACCGTCAATCTGTCTTTAAAACTGTTGCAGCTTGATCTATAAGGGGGCTATAACCCCCTTCCAATAATAAACCTAAAAAAGGGGTCTAACAGTAGTTAGTAGTTATTAATCATTATTACTACTAAAATATTTTATATGAAACCACTGATGTTCAAAAAGTAAGCGGAAATGATTGATTCAATAATTTCCAATTTAAAAAATAACATGGATAAAAACCACCTTATTTTAAAGATATTTTTATATCCTGAAATGATTTACTGTTCTACTAAATTAATACTCCCTACAAAGGAACGTGAGGGCGATTTTAGCCTACCCATATAAGTAGCATTTTTATTTCTTTACCATAAAGTTTTATGAACCGTATTTGGGGTCGTGTGGAATAACCACCAAAAGTGTTAATCCTGAATTAGTCGTCCTTCCAAAAGGATGCCTTTAGGTGTTTTTCGAGAGCGTTCACCATAGCTTTTATGTCAATTACACCATTACTCTTTTTAAAATTGTATTTGCCAGTAAACGCAATGTGCGCCCAGGCAATGGGAGATATTCTTGCAAATTTTTCAATAATATCCTGACTAACACCACCTGCAAGCATTTGTTCATATACCATGTTCAAAATAACGCTGTTGTACGCAATGATACAATTTGCAACAAGCCTTACTGCATGAGCACTGATGCGATTAGCAACTATTTTCTTCCCTTTGAAAACGCCTCGGTATATTTTTCTAATGAGTCCCTGTAATTGATGATAGGCTTCCGTTCGATTCCTTGCTGTTCGTATGGCTTTTCTCAGCGCCATGTTATCAATTAAATTTAGAACATGGATGCTTTTTAAGAGCTTGTTATATTCAAATAACGCTTTCTTTAGATTGGAATAACGTGCATATGAATTTATCTTTTTAACAAGGGTGCTTTGGGTATTTTCTTGCAACAGTAATGAAAGAAGAACCCGCAAGATGCCTCGTTTCTGAGATTTAATCAAGGGTATATTAATGATCCCTTTGGGTTGAATAATACCTGAGTAATCACTAATCGGCTTAACAGAATACAAATCACGAGCTGCTTCTTTTATATCCTTGATGCTTGGTACATAATCAACGTCTATGGAATCCAAGATAACAAAATTGAGTTGATTAAGCGAATGATTATCGCCAGTCACCATATCAATATTAATGTCTGTCTTATTTCCATTAATTAGGTCATAAAGTGAGTGCCCTTCGTACTCATTTAACCCGATATTTTTAGCATTAACTGCAACAAAATTCGCTATTAATGTATAAACAGAAATGCCCGGTGCTTTCCCAAGGTATTTTTTTGAATACCGTGATTGAATAGTGCTTTCGCTAGTCGCCAGTTTTTGCCCATCAGCATCCCCCAGTATTTTATTATCGATCAAGTCCCATAACTTGAAAATAGGCAGTGAGTGTACAAGGTTACTTGCCTTATCATTTGCAGGGCACATTGTGTCAATTCGAATATAGTCTTCTTGAGTTGAACGTAATAGATTAAATTTCAGATCAGACATTTCGGCCATTTTTTCAGTGCTAATACCGAAAGCATTTGAGAGGATACATGCATTGACAGCAGTTTTGGTAGGTTTTACTTTTACATTATATCGCGTTTTCATGTGGGTAAACACACTCCACATATCGGTACGATCCCCCATGTGCATCATAATATCTGGAATTTCAACTTGTGGCAGTGTTTTAAAAAAACTGTCATCAAGTTTTTCAACACTGTCATAACTCAAACTCCAGTCTTGTTCTCCCGATTTAGTTTCTTTAATGTTGAATGCTAAGTTTTCACCACGACGAATACGACCGGTGGTCTTATCCCATGCACTGTTTAGCTCATTTACTGCGTCATCTAATCGTTGGTCACAATAGATTGGAATTTTCAGATAGCCAAACTCGGTAGCAATTTTTTCGGCATCATCCACCAAGCTTTCACTAACCAAATCATGATCGATATCACAGTAGGACACACTGTCATTGCAACAGAGTAATCCTTTATCCAAACGGCGATACATCTTTTGATACACAAAAAATTCAAATAAATGGGGATCTACATGTTCATCATCCGCATTCTTTTTCAAATAAGGCAACATGGTTTTTGAAATAGAATCCTGCATCTCTTTGGGGAGTTTAAAGGACGATGGGCCTTTTTTTCGGCTGTAATGATTTTTCATTAACTCGATAAAGTCCATGATGTCGCTGTCTTCTTTATAATAGTCAAACGAGACATTGAGTAATACGGGGCGCAGATAAAGGGCGAAGAGACGGGATGATTCCAAATAAAAATCTCTCCTGGCAGCCTTTTTGTCAAAAGTGCTACCCACTAAATACTCTGCAATGATAGGAAACTGCTTTTCTGGTAAAATCTTATAGGCTTCATGATTTAATTCTTCATGGCTAAGGCCATATTTGCGATTGGGAAACCATTTCATAAAACGAGCTAATTTGGGTAGATCAACAACTAGGCTTGCATTATATTCCGCCAGTGCTTTATCGACATGTTTTGTAGCATCAGCCAGTATAGCTCTGATATGAAACATAAAGCTTGTTATCAAATTATCCATGATTTGGTGATAGCGGTGGTAAACAAAGCATAATGCTTGCAGCCATTGCTGCGTTATATTAAGTCGTCGTAATCGAGAGGCAGCATACTGTTCAGCCAAATCAGCATAATATCGAATGGCATTTTTGGACAGCTGAAGGGTTGGCATAAATTCCTTTGCAAATTTATATAAGCTCAGGATTTCTGCTGCTTTGGCTGCTTCTTCTTTGATGGAGGAATATTTAAAACTTTTCTGATCGGCACGAATGACATTGAGTTTAGTGAGCCCATCCTCTCGATTAATCAAATTTGATAATTGGTCTTGTTGCGCTTGCGGGATTGCTAGTATTAGTTTGCCCAGCCGTTCATTTTCTTTTGAAAATGCTTGGGTAAACAGATCTTGCAAACTGCGATAGGTTGGCAATAGTATTTTTTGATTATCAAAATAAACCAGCAATTGCCGAAATGTATCGTGACCTTTTGGATAATAGCGTAACAATTCACAGAGATGAGCTTCAACTAAACCAGCTTGCCTTGGTGACCAGTCCTGATAACCAAATAAGTTTAGAATAACGTTTTTTTGCTGATTCAAACTTTGCCTGGTAATGCTGCTTGGTAAAATGGCATTTTTTATTTTGTAATACCGTTCAAGGATATAATCAACATCAGTGCGAACATCGTCAAAAGTGAATGTAAAAAATTGGTGCTTGGCCTTAAAATAAGCAAGCTGCAGAATAAAGGCAACCCGTGTTTTTGTCGTTGAATATTGCTTCAACGCAGTAAGCTCGTCCCTACTCAATGAAAAATACAGCTCACGTTCGCCAGCATTAAACTCTGGGCGAGCATAAAGATCTTCAATTTCTGCGTCGGTAAGTAATTGCAACCGATTTTTCAGGGACATATTTTGGTTCAAAAAAACGGAGGTTTAGCTGGACTATTGGGTTCAGCAATTAACGCTGGGATTGTACGCTCATTCTTGGTAAGATAAAGAGGTTCAGTTAATCTTAGTTCAAAAAATCGTTTTCTCGTTACTAAAATGGACTATCAAGGTATGAAAATAGGTTATGCACGTGTTTCAACAAAAGATCAATCACTGTCTATGCAGGTTGATGCTTTGAAACAGGCTGGCTGCACTCAAATACATGAAGAAATTGCAAGTGGCGCAAAAACCGCAAGACCTGTACTTGATGAAATACTCAGGAACTTAAGGGAAAAAGACACATTAGTTATATGGAAACTGGATCGTCTGGGTAGAAATCTAGCGCATTTGATTCATCTCACTACCAAACTTATAGAAAAAAAAGTGGGTTTAATCAGTTTGAATGATCCTATCGATACAACCACGGCACAAGGTAGGTTGGTTTTTGGTATTTTTGCATCGCTTGCGGAATTTGAACGTGAATTAATACGAGAGCGAACGAACGCAGGATTAAAATCTGCACGAGCACGAGGCCGAAAAGGTGGACGTCCTAAAGGAATGACCCCAGCAGCTATAGAAAAGGCAACTATTGCTGAAGCCCTTTATAAAAATGGGAGTATTCCGGTTAAAAAAATTGCTGAGCAATTAGGAATTTCAAAAACCACTCTATATTTGTACTTGAGATATCGAAATGTTGATATAGGTGCAAAAATATGACTTTATTTCTATAATCTTCCCCTGGAAACTTTTCGAGGCGGATGCCTTTCTTATTCTTGGAACAATTAATATGTCTACTGACAATGATAAAAAAATAATTTCTGAGTCGGGGTTAGAGATTAAGACCTTTAGTTTTACCCAAGATTACAGAGCTTTTCTAACAAATCTAAAAGATAAAATACGCAGTGCCAGGCTTCAAGCTGCTTTAGCGATAAATAAGGAAGTGATAGAACTTTATTGGCATATGGGCAAACAAATTATTGAAAAACAAAATTGGGGCAGTAAACTTATTGAAATGCTGTCTCTTGATTTGCAAAATGCTTTTCCAGAAACCAGTGGTTTCTCCGTAAGAAACTTACGTAGGATGCGGCAATTTGCAGCCCATTTTCCAGATATCACAATTATGCCACAAGCTGTGGCACAATTGCCTTGGGGGCATATTTCACTTCTGATTCATAAAGTTAAAGACAACAATGAGCTTACTTGGTATGCAGAGCAAACCATTGATCAAGGCTGGTCAAGATTTACACTGGAACGTCATGTCAAAGACAGTTTATTTCAGCGTCAGGCAATAGATGCCGTTAAATCTTCAAATTTTTTAACAAGACTACCAAGTCCTCAATCAAAGCTTGCTCATGAGTTACTTAAGCAACCTTATAATTTTGATTTTCTTGGTTTACATGATGATGCCCATGAACGAGAAATAGAGCATGCCTCCATCGAGCATATTACTAAATTTCTCCTTGAGCTCGGCAAAGGATTTGCATTTGTGGGTCGCCAAATACCAATTGGTCTTGAAGAATCTGGATACTTTATGGATATGTTGTTTTACCACTTAAAGCTTCATGCCTACGTTGTTATTGAATTTAAGGCAACAAAATTTAAGCCCGAGCACGCAGGGCAACTTAATTTCTATCTAAATTTAGTAGATGACTTTTATAAAATGCCCGAAGATAATCCAACAATTGGCTTATTACTTTGCAAATCACGCAATAAATTTGAGGCAGAGTATGCCCTGAAAGGTATTGAAAAACCGATAGGCATATCAGAGTATCAGCTCACTCGAGCAATTCCTGAAAATTTAAAATCAAACCTTCCTTCAATTGAAGAAATTGAGGCCGAATTGAATGAAATGGATGACAAAAAATGATTGTTCAGTTGTCTAAAAAAGAAGATTGGAAGCAATTCAAAACAATAAGGCTTGAAGCACTACTTACACACCCTGAAGCATTTGGTTCCTCATTTGAAGAAGAATCGAATTTATCTGATGAGGAATTTGAGCAAAATTTTAAGAAAAGTACTATTTTTGGTGCTATTCAGAATAATCAATTGGTGGGTTGTGCAGGTTTTTTTATATGCTCCTCATCAAAAATGAGTCATAGAGGCATGCTCTTTAGTATGTATATAAAAAATGAATATAGGGGACAAGGTATTGGCGAGGCACTTTTAAAGGCTGTCATTGCACATGCAAAAAATTTGGTTATGCAACTCCATCTTACAGTAGTTACAGCTAATCAAAGGGCATTGAAATTATATAAAAAAAGTGGATTTAGAATTTATGGTACTGAACCTCGTTCGTTAAAAATTGGTGATAAATTTTATGATGAGCATATGATGGTATTGGAGTTATAGTTAATCTTTAACATCTGATAAGACATATAAAAGTTACGATTTTCGGGAAGCGATCATAAAACTCAACAGGGTTAAAGAATTGCTAAATATATTAGCTGTAATCCAGAACGAACACTTTTGGGGGTTCTTCCACAGGACCCGCTCGTATCGCATCGTAACCGCGAGTCTGTACTCTTTTTAAGAGTTCAGACATAGGTCATGTGCGACTGGGAGTTTTATCAGCCAGGAGTGTTTATGTGGCTAAAGCCAAAATAAGTACACCATAAATAGAGAGAAGAATTTTGTTTCATGAGTACATCCTCTGCAGGAAGATGGGTTAAGATCCCATCAATGTAAGTCATTCTATTTTTTTATGTTGTGAATGGATATACACTCATTATATTACACATTGTTTTTATATAGGGAATAACATGATTAAAAAATTTATCTTAATAATCTCACATGCATTAGTGCTCATTCCTCTAATGTTTTTGTTAGCTTCCTGCACCTCTGCTACGAGTAAGGATAAAGAGGATTCAAAAAACAATACACCGCATAAGCGAGTATTTAGTGGATATCACCCACATGGCCATGGACACGGCCATCATTGAATCTGATTAAATTAAAGTATAGGAATAAAAAAATAATACCTAATTAATGCATGGGTATGGTGTGAAAATATTTTTGATATAAAGACAAATAGACCCCATTTTTTTCAACCTGTTTTAGTGCTTTATTGATTTGATTAATTAACGCCCGAGAGCTCATTTGAGCCATAATGCCATACCCAATGCCTACAGGAAAGGGCTTCCCTACTTCTTTAAATAAACGGGTATTATTCGCTGTCCAATAATCAGCTGAAAAGTCATCCATCAATAGGGCATCAACTTCATGTTGACTTAGGGCCGTGATTAATTGATTGGTCGAGGAGTATTCTTTAATCGAGCTGGTTTTAAATTTCTGAGCAATCAATTGCTTAAAGACAGAGCTTTGAATAATGCCTATCTTCTTATTGGTTAGCTGCCCAAGGTTATGAATCGAGTTGTGCGTTGCAGTGATAAAACGTGCTTCACTGGCTAGATAGGGAAGACTAAAAAGAAAGGATTGCTGTCGTTCGTTCGTGATGGTAATTGCGGCTATAGCCAAGTCAATTTTACCAGTATTTAGGTCGGTAAACAGCGCGTCAAACAGCATGGGTTTAAATTGACATTGGGCTTTGATTTGTTTGCATAGTTCAGTCATGAGCTCGATGTCAAATCCAAAGAAATGATTTTGGTCGGCATTCATTGAAAACGGTGGATCGTATGCTACCATTCCGATGGTTAATGATTGGGCCCTTAGCTCAGCAGTTATGAGCATGAATAAAATAAAGAACAATCGCATGAACATAGAATAAATAGGACGAGGAGGTATAAGAGCAGTGTATACCAATATGAGAATTATTTCAGTGGATTAGCATCAGATATTCCTTCATTTTTTAGCTATAGGATGTATTAAGACTCAAAATCAAGGTACACTGGAATCATAAAGTTTAGTATGGATTACTTAATAGGTAGGGAATGCGTTATTTATTTTATTCAGTCCTTTGTAGTGCCATGAGCCTTTTGATGAACGAAGGGCTTGCAGCCACTCCTTTGACGTTCAAACAAGCCCTGGGCATTGCTTATCGCAATAACCCCGAGCTACAAGCCGAAATGGATAAGGCGCGCGCGATGCGCGGCACTTTTATTCAAAGCGGGCTTTACCCCAATCCGCAATTGACTTTAACTGCAGAAAATTTTGGTGGTTCAGGTAGCTATTCCAGTTATGAAGCGGCCGAAACCACGGCCTCGATTACTCAGCCTATTCCTTTAGGAAATCGCCTTTATTACCAACAAAAAGCCACCTATGGTGATTACCTGGCTTCCTTGGCGCAAATTCAGGTGTATAAGGCAACACTCTACATTAATGTGGGGATGACTTATGTGGATGCGTTGTATGCGGGTCAGTGGTACCAGGTCACGAAAAAATTAACTCGATTAAACCAAGACATTGTGGCGGCCATTGAGAGACGCGTAAAAGCAGGTGCGGGTGCTGAACTGGATTTGCGTCTGGCTCAAGTACGCTTAGGCGATGCGCGTATTCAAGAGAAAAAGGCAGGCAGAGACGCTCTAGCGCAACGCGCTAAATTATCACGACTCTTAGGCGATGGATTAAGAGTAGACCGACCTTTAATCGATAAAGGGTTACCTGATGTGACCTTAAAGTGGTCGCAATTAATCAAGAAGTTGCCACAAAGCCCGCAATTGCAACAATTAAAAATTCAGTTACAGGCCAAACGCGCTACTATTACCGCAGTTAAGAAGGCCGTATGGCCTGATTTAAACATTCAATTGGGAGGGCGTCATTTTGAAGATGATGACAGCAATGCCGCAGTAGCGTCAGCTTACGCCCAAGTTCCTGTATTTGATAGAAATCAAGGAAAAATTCTCACTGCTGAAGCGCAATACACCCAAACAGCCCATATGTACCAAGGCGCACGTCTTGATGTGCGACAGAACGTCTACACCGTGTTTTTACAAGCCCAACAAAGTCAGTATGAAGCCAATCTTGTGACTAATTCCTTGCTTCCTCTCGCGCGAAAATCCATTACCTTGGCCCAAGAGGGCTACAAAATGGGGCGTTACACCTACATTGAATTATCGCTTTCTTTAAACACCTTATTTGAAGAAGAACGCCATTATCAGCAGGCCCATGCTGATTTTCATAAAACATTAATTCAACTCACTGGACTTTTGGGCCTTCATCCTACCAAGGAGAGTAAATGAACTGCCTGTCACTAAAAGCCTTTCTCATGTTGTTTTTATTCCTGGTGAGTTTAAATGCACCGAGTACGTGGGCTAATGAGGCCAGTATGGGTGAGAAAACCGAAGAAGTGGTTGAAAAAGGGCCTCATGGGGGTCGATTGCTAAAGCAAGAGAATGTAAGTCTTGAGCTTGTTCTCTTTAGCCAAGGAATGCCACCTCATTTTCGTGCCTATCTTTATCAAAACGATAAGCAGACTTTGTCTGCTGATACCAAGCTTACTCTTGAGCTTACGCGATTTAATCAAAATAAAGACCGTATTACTTTTGAACCTAATGATGGCTTTCTACAAAGCAATCAAGCCATTCCCGAGCCTCATTCGTTTGATGTGGCTGTTAAACTCACATTATCAGGCAAAACCTATCAATGGAATTATCCAAGCTATGAGGGGCGTGTGATGTTGCTTCCCTCAACGCTTAATGCCGCAGACATCCAAACTGAAACGGCCCAAGAGCAAACCATAAAAACCCAATTAAAAGTAGTCGGAAAAATAGTACCCAACCGCGACACAATGGCACCTATATACCCCCGTTACGCAGGCATTATTAAAACCATGAATAAAATCTTAGGCGAAGAAGTGATAAAAGGTGAGCCATTAGTCACTATTGAGAGCAATGAAAGCCTACAAAACTACACGATTAACGCACCCATTACGGGCACCATCGTACAAAAATATGCGACCAATGGTGAGCTGGCACAAGGCACCAAACCAATTTACGATGTGGCTAATTTAAATGATGTCTGGGCTGATTTTACCTTATACCGTAAAGAAGCGTCTTTAGTGAAAAAAGGCATGACAGTCAGAGTAACCGGTGATGAAGGAACGCCTGATTCAACGAGCACTATTTTCTATATTTCACCGCTAGGAATTGAAGACAGTCAAACGACACTGGCCCGTGCGGTTTTGTCCAATACGCCTCGGCTGTGGCTTCCAGGCATGTATGTGAATGGGGAGATTATTATTAAAGAAAGAACCGTTCCGGTGGCTGTTCGTCTCTCAGCAATTCAACGCATGGGGGAACAAGAGGTGGTGTTTGTCCAACAAGGGAATTTTTTTGAAGCAACTCCTGTCACCCTAGGCCAGCAGGATAATCAATGGGCTGAGGTGCTTTTAGGATTGCGTGCTGGACAAAAGTATGTCACCAAGAACAGCTTTTTCATCAAAGCAGAGCTTGGCAAGGAAGGCGCAAGCCACGAGGACTAAGGATAAAACATGCTGGAAAAAATCATACGATTTTCACTCAAACACCGCTGGTTTATCCTGTTGTTTACCCTGATGCTCGCCCTTTTTGGCGTGTATAACTTTCAAAAACTGCCTATTGATGCAGTACCCGACATTACCAATGTGCAGGTACAAATCAACACGCAAGCCTCTGGCTATTCACCGTATGAGGTAGAGCAACGCATTACCTTTCCTATTGAGCTTGCCATGAGCGGCTTGCCTAATTTGGATTACACCCGCTCTCTTTCTCGTTATGGATTATCGCAAGTAACTGTGATATTTAAAGACGGCACCAACATCTATTTTGCGCGTCAATTAATTAATGAGCGTTTGCAGGAGGTAAAAGACAAGTTACCACCGGAAATAGAAACCTCCCTTGGCCCTATTTCCACGGGGCTTGGCGAAATTTTCATGTATACGGTGACTAATAAACCTAATCTCCCTAAAGAGAAACAATATAACCCCATGGAGCTTCGCACGGTTCAGGACTGGATTATCAAGCCGCAGCTGCGCAATGTAGAGGGCGTTGCTGAGGTCAATACCATCGGTGGTTATGAGAAGCAGTTTCACATCACTCCAGATCCCGCCAAATTAGTGCGTTACAACTTAAGTCTTACCGATGTGGTCGAAGCACTTCGGCGTAACAATGCGAACGTCGGCGCAGGCTATATTGAGCGCAATGGCGAACAAAATTTAATTCGCGTACCCGGGCAAGTGCAAAACATTCCTGATATTGAAAATATTGTGGTGGCAAGCTTTGAGGGCACCCCAGTGCGTATTCGAGAGGTGGCAGAGGTGGCCTTGGGCAAAGAGCTGCGCACGGGTGCTGCAACCGAAGAAGGCCAAGAAATGGTGTTAGGAACAGTCTTCATGCTCATAGGCGAAAACAGTCGCACTGTGTCTGAGCGGGTGGCAGCCAAAATGAAAGAAATCAACAAATCCCTTCCTGAAGGGGTTGAGGCGGTTACGGTCTACAACCGTACTGAGCTTGTGAATGCCACCATTAATACCGTGAAAAATAATTTGCTCGAAGGGGCCCTACTCGTTTGTATCATTCTTTTTGTATTTCTAGGCAATATTCGTGCAGCCTTAATTACCGCAATGGTCATTCCTTTATCCATGCTCATGACCATTACCGGCATGGTCACTAATAAAATCAGTGCCAACCTCATGAGTTTAGGGGCGCTTGATTTTGGTTTGATTGTCGATGGCGCGGTGATTATTGTTGAAAATTGCATCAAACATTTAGGTGAAAAACAGCATGAGGTTAAGCGATTATTAAACCTTGAGGAACGCTTAAAAGTCATTGCTTATGCCACAACCGAAGTCATTCGCCCCAGTATTTTCGGGGTGTTTATCATTACTGTGGTGTATTTACCCATCCTAACCCTTACCGGTGTTGAAGGGAAAATGTTCTTACCCATGGCAGAAACGGTCATTCTGGCCCTTATGGCTTCCATGCTCTTTGCTCTAACCTTTGTTCCAGCAGCAGTTGCCATTGTTCTCAATGGCCGCGTTCAGGAAAAAGAAAACTGGTTGGTGCATTATATTTCTCAGGGCTATGAGCGGGTTTTAAGGCGGTGCTTTCATGCGCGAATTGGGGTGATTGGGGCCGCAGTTGCTTTAGTTCTGGTGAGTCTATTGATTGCTTTTCGTCTGGGCGGTGAGTTCATTCCAAGCCTTGACGAGGGGGATATTGCCATGCAGGTCATGCGTATTCCTGGTACGAGCCTTACTCAATCCATTGCCATGCAGGATATGGTCGAAAAACGGGTGAAACAATTTCCTGAGGTGAACAATGTTTTTGCCAAGATTGGTACTGCAGAAGTAGCCACCGATCCCATGCCACCGAACTTCGCCGATACATTTATTATGTTAAAACCGCGTAAAGACTGGCCCAATCCTAAGAAAACCAAACAAGAATTGGTACAGGAAATTGAAGAAGCCATAAAGCAAATACCCGGCAATAATTATGAATTTACCCAACCGATTCAAATGCGTTTTAACGAACTTATTTCTGGGGTGCGTAGTGATGTGGCCGTTAAAGTGTTTGGCGATGACCTGAAGGTTTTATTAAAAATTGCCGAACAAATTGATGCGCAACTTGAAAAAACACCGGGAGCCGCTGATGTAAAAGTTGAGCAAGTCAGTGGTCTTCCTTTATTGACCGTGGAGATTAATCGCGATGCTTTGGCGCGGTACGGCTTACAAATTGGTACGGTACAAGATGCCATTGTTATTGCTACGGGTGGCAAGAAGGGCGGCGAGCTCTTTGAAGGTGATAAGCGCTTTGACATTGTGGTGCGACTGCCGGAGTCACAACGCATGGATACCGATGTACTAAGGCAAGTGTTTATCCCCTTACCGCCTTCTAAAGATAGCCTGCGACACTTCATTCCCTTAAGTGAAGTCGCCAAAATGGTACGTAGTGAAAGCCCCAACCAAATAAGCCGTGAAACCGGTAAGCGTCGCGTGGTAGTGAGTGCCAACGTACGTGGACGTGATTTAAGTTCATTTGTCCTGGATGCCAAGCAGCGTATTGAACAAAACGTTAAACTACCCAGTGCCTATTGGATAACCTGGGGCGGGCAGTTTGAGCAGCTCCAATCAGCCTCATCGCGCTTACAAATTGTGATTCCTATTACTTTGCTGGGCATTTTCTTGCTCTTATTTATGAGCTTTGGTAGTGTTAAAAATGCTTTATTAGTCTTTTCTGGCATTCCGCTGGCCCTAACGGGCGGGGTGTTTGCTTTATGGCTTCGTGGAATTCCATTGTCGATTTCAGCAGGCGTGGGGTTTATTGCCCTATCAGGGGTTGCCGTTTTAAATGGCTTGGTGATGATTACTTTTATCAATAAATTGCGTGAAGAAAAAAGATTTTATTTAAAAGATGCGGTATTACAAGGCTCGCTGGCAAGGCTTCGCCCAGTACTCATGACGGCTTTAGTGGCGTCACTGGGCTTTGTTCCCATGGCTTTAGCCACGGGTACGGGCTCTGAGGTGCAACGACCTTTGGCAACTGTGGTTATCGGTGGCATCATCTCGTCCACCTTTTTGACCTTACTCGTGTTACCAGGCTTGTATTACTTATTTCATGAGCGAAGAAAAAAAGTTCTGAGTAAGTAGCGATTTTATAAAAATCATCGCACCAATAAGTAGAATAGGGAGTTTCATGGCTAAAACAGTTAGAAATTTTCCGTCCCACATGAGCTGTCTGTAACGCACTTGTAAGGATAATTGATGGAATATATTGATTGGATTAATAGTGGTCAGGGATATATTTGTGCCTGGATCCGTTGTTTGATTCTATTTGTTTTAAGTGTGCTATGTATCCGTTTTACCAATCATCGGTTTAGTTTAAATACTCCGTTAGATTTTTTAATCATTACCATTTCTGGAGGGTTGATCAGCAGGGGGATTGTAGGGGCAAACTCATTGGGACTTACTGTAGAAGGTTTGATCACGCTGATAATATTCCACTTTATATTATCTAAACTCTGTTTTTATTTTAAGGGTATCGGGTTTCTATTTAAAGGATGTTCTCATTACCTAATAGAAAATGGAACATTCAATTATAATAACATGCGTCGTTTCAGTATCAGTGAAAATGATCTGTTAGAACAATTACGACAGAGGTTAAATACCGATAATTTCGATTTAGTCGATGCTGCTATTTTGGAAAGAGCCGGAAGCATCTCATTCATTAAAAAGGAAAAGTAGATAAAACCATTAAAGTGTTGCAATCGTTAACAGCATGCGCTGTCTTTAATGAGACGCTCATTTTAAATAGTTGTTATTCCTCTTTGCTAACGATATGAAATTAATTGTCTACATAAAGTGCAACACAACTCGGGATATAGTGATTTGACAAAACCATGTATTTGGCTATATTAATAGTTAAATACTTATTTAACTGTTTGACTGATGATGCTAACTCAAGACCAAATCATTACCTTAAGCGATATCTTACATTTGATGGGCGAGCCTAATCGCCTAAAGCTCCTTATAGTCTGCTTTGAAGGACCTAAATCAGTTTCGGAATTGGCGGAACAATTGCAACTTTCAGTGCCCTTAGCCAGCCATCATTTAAGTTTATTGCGCTCAGCCAGGCTTCTAATGGCCAATCGCGATGGCAAACATATTTACTACAGCATTTATGACGTCCATGTGCGTTGTATTCTTGCAGACATGCTCAAACACTTTACTGAAGAGACGGAGAATTAACATGAGTTTTTTAAAACGAATGCTTGGCAATTATCTTGGTGGCCACTCTGGTGGATATGGAAAATCTCATCATGGTCAAAGAAGCAAACACGGTAACTACTCCAATAATCCTGAATCAGGAGGGTTGAGCTGCCCACGCTGTAAGGGCTCTCTTGCTCCTGGGTCGCGCTTTTGCAGTCAATGTGGTAGTGGCCTTGAGAATACTCAATGCGCTTGTGGCGCCACTGTTGCTGCAGGGGCGAAATTTTGCGGCCAATGTGGGAGCTCATTATGACAAAGCCGCTCACCTTAACCACTTTTTTTGTTGCAGGCCTTGATTGCCCGTCTGAAGAGCAATTAATCAGGAGGCAATTAGAGGCAGTTCCTGAAGTGGAGCAGTTGGACTTTAATTTCATTGCAGAAGAGGTGACCGTGCACCATCGACTTGCTGCTATTGATGTATTGCAAAAACAAATCGAAGCATTGGGCATGAGTGTGCGCACTCAGGGCAGTACCTCTTCAGCAACAGAAGAGAAGAGGCGAGTGGATTCCTCATGGCCATTTATTGCTTTGGCAGGTTTTTTAGCGCTTTGTTCTGAATTAACTGCGTATTTCTGGGCGAGTGAGCAATCAATTTGGGTTATTCTTCCTGCGGTGCTGGCCATAATCTTAAGCGGCCCACCTACTCTTAAAAAGGGTTTGCTTGCGTTGCGCACCAAAGCCATGAACATTAATAGTTTAATGTTGATTGCCATCACAGGAGCACTGTTTATAGGAGCCTGGCCAGAAGCCGCAATGGTCACCGTCTTATTTGCCCTTGCTGAGCGCATTGAGCGGTATTCTCTGGATAAGGCACGCTTGGCCATCCGCAGTCTCATGCAAATTGCGCCTGAGGTGGCTCAGATTAAGATGGATAATGGTCAATGGCAGACTTTGCCTGTAGAAGAAGTCGCAGTCGGTGCAGTGTTTAAAGTAAAACCCGGTGAGCGTATACCTCTTGACGGGGTATTGATATCGGGACAAAGCACGGTGAATCAAGCACCGATTACAGGCGAGTCCATGCCGGTAAGCAAGTATGTAGGTGATGGGGTGTTTGCGGGCACTTTAAATGAGCACGGAGCTTTTGAGGTTAGGGTCAGTAAGGCTTCAGGTGATACGTTGCTTGCTAAAATTGGTAAAGCCATTGAGCAGGCACAAAGTGAACGCGCGCCAACGCAACGATTTGTCGACCAGTTTGCAAAATATTACACCCCAATTATGGTCTTGATTGCGCTTTTTATTGCACTTATTCCTCCTTTGGCGTTTGGCTACCCTTTTTATGATTGGATTTATAAAGCCTTAACGTTATTAGTTATTGCCTGTCCCTGTGCTTTGGTTATCTCAACACCGGTGACGGTAGTCAGTGGATTGGCTGCAGCAGCACAGCACGGTCTTCTTATCAAAGGAGGCAGTTATTTAGAAATGGGGCACCAGCTCAAATTAATTGCTCTAGACAAAACGGGCACTTTAACCGAAGGAAAACCCGTAGTGACTGATTTTATCGCCTACGATAAAAAACAACCTGAAGCGTATTTATTACTACTTGCTGCAAGCCTTGACAGTCATTCGGAACATCCTGTTGCCCATGCTTTGGTGGAGTACTGGCGGCAAAATCAGCCCAATGAGTCCTTGCTCGAAGTAGCGCAATTTTCAGCACTCCCCGGCCGAGGGGTGCAAGGCGCTATTGGTCAAGAACGGTTTTATGTGGGGAATCATCAATTGGCAGAAGATAATAAGGTATGTTCTCTTGCTGTAGAACAAGAACTCAAGCGTTTGGAAGAAGAAGGAAAAACAACCGTTATTTTGAGTAATTCAGCAGTGGTTTTGGCGATTTTTGCGGTGGCTGATACGCTTCGTGCTACGAGCAAATGGGCAATTGACACCTTGCATCAACAAGGACTTAAAACGGCGATGTTAACGGGGGATAATGCGTTGACCGCTCAAGCTATTGCCAAGGAAGTGGGGATTGATGAGGTGCAAGCAAATGTCTTGCCTACTGAAAAATTACAAGCAATTAATCGCCTTTTGGAGCAGTATAAAATAGTGGGAATGGTCGGTGATGGAATCAATGATGCCCCTGCCTTGGCTAAAGCCACGATTAGTTTTGCGATGGGGAAAGGCACCGATACCGCTTTAGAAACGGCGGATGTGGCGTTAATGAACGATAATTTAGCCATGCTTCCTTTATACATTGATTTAAGCCGAAGAACAGCGCGTATTCTTCGCCAAAATATTACGTTATCCCTTGCCATAAAAGGGGTGTTTTTTATTCTGGCCTTGGGAGGAGTAGCAACGCTTTGGATGGCAGTATTTGCTGATATGGGTGCAAGCTTAATTGTTGTTGCGAATGGTTTGCGCTTACTTAACTCGCACAAGGGGCATTCTGAATATCAGGAAATGAAAGGTTAATGAGTTGTCTTGGCAGTTTTATCTTGAATTGGGTGGATGATGAATGAGTGGGTTCCTAATGAGCAAGATAGTGCTCATTCTTTACGTTTTTTAGTGGTCGAATCCTCATTAGGCGCTCGTATTATCATTCGTGCACATTTATTAGAGTACAAGCATTCGGTGGATATGGCTTGGGATGATGAATCGGCAATAGAACTGGCCTTTATGAGAGCTTATGATTTTATCTTAGTGGATAACAAGTTAAATTGCTATGAGCTGATTGACCACATACAAAAAAATTCGGTATTCAATGAACAGACGACCGCGATCATTTTGACTTCTAAACATAACGAGGAGCACCAATCTCAGGGCAGCAGGATTTATTTTAAAAAACCCATATCCAAAATGGATGCATTACAATTGCTTGATTTTCTAAAAAATCTTAAAAAATGAATCTTTTTGGTAGGATGTAAAATGAAAATTTTGGAGAGTTAGATAAGGCTCATTTATCTTCTATTATTCATTATGTTACGATATTAAGAGTGTTAATGATATGTGCCTCGTTTTTAAGGAGAAATAATGAATACTAATGGATTTAAGATGATGGTGTTGATTGGTTTGTTGGGTTTTGGTTTGTCAGCGTGTACTCCCAAGACAACGCCTGCTCAAACTCATCCTGAAAGTGGCTATGAGGGTGGATTTGGTGGCGAGGGTGGGCATGTACATCAAAACAAGAACAACTAAATAGGAATACATCATGTTTATCAATGGATGGTTTTTAGGTTCTTTAGGTCTCGTAATTCTCATATTGATCGGCCTTACCTTTTTATTTCTAAAACAGAAGAAAACCATTCAATTTTACGTTGCCTTAATTACTTTTCTTATCATTACAGCGATTTTCCTCCATGGGGTTTCATTTAAATTAAAATAGCGGCCGGTGATAAGGAGAAGTAATGGGTAAAAATGTATTTCCTGATGTCAAAAAATCTTCAAAAGAGCGATTACTTTGGTCTGCTCTTTTGCTAACGGGTGGTTTTCTAATTGCTGAAGTAGTTGGGGGTATTATCACAGGAAGTTTAGCGTTAATATCCGATGCGGCACACATGCTCACGGATGTGACCGCACTCATTATTGCTTTAATTGCGATTCGGATTAGTAAACGTCCTGCAGATGAGCGCCGCACCTTCGGTTATTACCGATTTGAAATATTAGCAGCAGCATTTAATGCGGCCCTTCTTTTTGTAGTAGCTCTTTATATTCTGTTTGAGGCCTATCAGCGCTTCAAGCAACCGCCAGAGATTTATTCTTTAGGAATGCTTATTATTGCCAGCATGGGTTTGATCGTCAATTTGTTTTCTATGTCTTTTCTTTCTCACGACAAAGATAAAAGCTTAAATCTTAAAAGTGCTTATCTTGAAGTATGGAGCGATATGTTAGGCTCTTTAGGAGTGATTGCTGCGGCACTCATCATTCGCTTTTTGGGTTGGAGTTGGGTCGATTCGGCTGTGGCGGTAGTAATTGGTTTGTGGGTATTACCACGCACTTGGGTTCTTTTGAAAGAAACGGTGAATATTCTTCTAGAAGGGGTGCCATCTGGAGTTAATCTAGAAAAAATTAAAGCGCATATGATGGGGGTAGAAGGAGTTTTAGGTGTACATGACTTACACGTTTGGGCGATTACTAGTGATAAAATCAGTCTCACAGCACATCTTGTTGTTGCTTCCAATGTAGAGGAGAAGCCTATAAGAGTGAACGTTCAGAACATTTTATTCTCTCAGTTTAAGATTAGGCACACGACCTTACAAACAGAACATAAGGAAACTCTAAATAAAGAAGGTCTTTGTAGTTCTTCAACGCATTAAGTTTTTCATAAGATTATCAAAGCGCCTTATGGGAAGCAAAAATGTGGCGCGATTGAAATATATTCTCAGATAGCACTCTCATTCTTGCTATTCTTAAGGAATAAGGGATAGGAGCAATTTATGGAAAACAGGATCAATAAACGACGTTTTGTTATTACAATGGACGCTCGGTTAGTTGCAGGATTTATGGCGCTCAGTTTGCCTTTATTGATATTAATTATGCTGTTACTGCCCAAAGTAAATGGTGTGATTGAGCTGACACATAAAATTCATCGTGAAAATTTACCCCCCATCCTTGATAGCCAAATTTATCAAGCTCAAGACATTCTTGAGCATTGGGCCATGACCGGAGACCCCAAGGACAAGGTTTATTTTGCACATATATGGAATGAAATCAATCATGTTAGGGGCCAGTGGGATCGGGTGATGCGCCAATTAGATAATCCAAAGCTACAGCATGAGTGGGGCAAGCTCCAAGCATTATATGTACCTTTTTATCAAGCCCAAGCGTCCATACTGAATGTCTCTCGAGATGCGAATAATCCAGATAATGTAGAAAACAGCAGAAATAAAACAAGAGCTTTTGAAAAATCAATGATCGATATCATTGATGGTCCATATTCTGAAAAGGTAGGCAAAAGAACAGGCGGACTGTTCAGTGACTTAGCGCGTGAAATAGGCAAAAATGTTAATAAAATAGATAACAGCTTAACTTCTTTAAAAAACTCTGCTTATTGGTTATTAATTTTAGCCATTATTCTCACCTTTGTTGTACCCTACTCGACTCGACGTGCTATCGCAACGCCAGTTGATAAGGCAATTGATATGGCGGAACGAATTGCTGCAGGAGAGCGAGATGTCGTTATCCAAATTCAATCTAGAGATAAATTAGGAAAATTGCTTTTATCGTTCAAAGCGATGCAAGAAGCCATTAGAAAAAATGAAGAAAATCTTCGTAATAAAGAAGAAGAATCTCGGGAACTCTTTGAAAAATTAGTCAGTTCATCGAAAAAATTTAGAGAACACAGCAGTAAGGTTGCTGCAGGAGATTTGCGAGAGCGTCTTGAGATTGATAAAGAAGATATTTTACACAATCTCGGTCACGACTTAAATTTGATGACCGATGGTCTGGCGTCCATTACTAAAAAAATTACCCAAGTCAGTAATGATATTGTGACTATGGTTGAAACGGTTCTCTCTTCAGCGAATGAACAAGCAGAGGGCATTACCTCTCAAGCCACTGCAATGAATGAAATCAGTGCCTCTCTAGAAGAAATTGATAAGAGCTCAAAAAACACGATGGTTAAAGCACAAGCCTTAAGAGAGGTCGCTAAAAATACGTACGAACAAGGAAAATTGGGTAGCGAATCGGTGGAGCAAAGTATATACGGCATCAAAGATTCAGAAGAAAAAATGAAGCTTATTGCACAAACCATTCTTGATTTAAGCAATCATACCCAACAAATTGGCGACATTACTTTGGTAGTAAATACCCTGGCGCAACAATCAAAGATGTTGGCATTGAATGCATCGATTGAAGCATCAAAGGCGGGTGAGGCAGGAAAAGGTTTTGCAGCAGTTGCCAATGAAGTAAAGCATCTTGCCGAACAATCAGAACAATCAACCGTGCAAGTACAAAAAATTCTTGAGGACATTCGACGCACTACTGAAAAAGCGGTCATCGTTACAGAGGAAGGGGCTAAGACTCTTGATTCAGGAGCAAAACGCATCGAAAAAGCCGGTGAGGTGATTCAAACATTAAGTCAGATGATTAATGAAGCATCCATTTCCAGTCAACATATTGAGGTAGCCATCCGTCAGGAAGCTGTAGGTATTGAACAAATTGTTGAAAGTATGAATGAGATTAATCGCACGACTTCGACTTTTTCTAGTGGCATTAAAGAGATGATGGCATTTATTTATAAATTGGATGCTATTGCCAAACATTTAGAGGAAGACGTCAATTTATATAAAGTTTAAGGGCACATGTTCCAGGAGTTTTATTTAACAGTTGGTGGAGCCCCTCTTAGCAAAGCAAACCCTATGTCTTGGTTAGCTTTCCAAATAATGGATGATGGTTAGCAACATCAATTTCACAGAAAACTGATGAAGTAGAATGCACTGCATTCTTTAAACAAGGAGTTATCGGATAATCAGAAAAGACACTGCAAAATAACTTAAGTTACGTAGGGCAGTTGGCCACACGCCATGATAAAACAGGAGATGTAAATGATAAAGAAAGATGCTGAAGAGAATTGGATGAATAAAATACATTGAAAAATAATACAGTGCAGTTACGGGAGATACTGTAGTCATTACTCGAGATAAGATGACTGATAAAGGCAATCTTAAAACGCTTTTATTAGACAAATATACTTTAGAGGACGAAGCTTATCGTTATAAATCACAAAAACAATACCAAGACTATGGGACTCATGAGCTTTTATAGATGAGAGATTAGGTATTATTCCTAAGGTACTGGTTTGGAGAATTTATTTATAATGAATAATAAAGCATAATGAAATTGGTATCAGTATAATAAAATCACAAATAAAAAGGATTTTACAATGTTTGAAATACTACCCAATTGGCATCCAATTTTAGTACATTTTACTGTAGCGTTATTTACGTCCGCTTTTGGTTTCTATCTACTGACGTATTTATCTAAATACATTCATTTCGTTCCAAATAAAATGACGATAGAATTTGAAATTGTAGCCCGGTGGTGTTTATGGTGCGCAGCTTTAGGGACGATATTGACCGTTCTTGCAGGGCTCTATGCTTATAACACTGTCACACATGATGAACCAGCACATTTGGCCATGATGAGCCATCGCAATTGGGCATTATCCACTGCTGTTGTTATGTGGCTCGTTGCAATTTGGTCTTTATGGCGTTATTACAAGCAAAAAGCAATGACCCTTACGTTCCTTATTGCACTACTTTTTGTTCAAGGACTGTTACTTTCTACGGCCTGGCGTGGTGGTGAGTTGGTGTATCGCCATGGTTTGGGTGTTTTGTCTTTACCCAATCCAGAAGGTGAAACCCAACACCATCATGAGAAAAGCTCATGAAACACCTCGATTTATTTTTTAGCTTTTTCTTAATACTAATAGACGAGCGCTTAAAATAATAAGGGAGAATGGACTTTGGTTAAAAAAATAATCGTGTTTATCACAAGCCTTTTGGTGATGACGAATGTATTTTCTGCACAGCGTGTTGTCAATTTAGTTGTGGCGTACAAGACCGTTTCTTTTGCTGGGAAACCGCGCATCGCAATTGCAGTAAATAATCAAATTCCAGCACCAACACTACGTTTTAAGGAAGGCGATGAGATCACTATTAATGTTTCCAATCATATGGATAAGCCTACATCGATTCATTGGCATGGTGTGTTAGTTCCTTGGCAAATGGATGGGGTGGAACATGTCAGTCAAAAAGCGATTCCACCAGGAGGAGTGTTTCATTATCGGTTTGTGCTTAAACAATCAGGAACGTATTGGTACCATGCTCATGCTGAATTACAAGAGCAGCAAGGCTTGTATGGAGCATTCGTCATCGATCCGATTAAGGTGCCTAAATACAAATACACGAAAGATTTTGTGGTGGTGTTATCGGATTGGAGCAATACCAAACCCGAACAGATTTTAAAAAATCTAAAAAAAGAAGGGGATTATTATTCCCCGCGATTTCCGCTGCAGCCCTCTTTAGTGAAATTTATTCATGATTATAAAAAGGGCTCTACAGATGAACGTAAACAATTGTTTAATGATTACAAAATGATGCAGCAAATGCGTATGAGTATTTATGATTTTAGCGATGTCGCTTATGATGCATTTTTACTCAATGGCCAACCTAAATTCAAACCATGGACTGCCGTGGTGAAGAAAGGGGATGTGGTCCGATTACGCTTTATTGGCGCTGGGGGAAGCACCATTTTTCGTGTGAAAATTCCAGGATCTGAAATGCAGATGGTACATGCACAAGGCAATGATGTGAGACCTTATGCCATTAAAGATTTTTCGATTGCCTCGGGTGAAACCTATGATGTGCTTGTTACAATTGGAAAAAACAAACCTTATATTATTTATGCAGAATCCTTAGATACCGTAGGAGCTGCCTATGGTGCGTTAGTTACATCTCCTCAACAAATTGTTGATTACCAAAAAGCTTCTCCCTTTCCTGAACCATTTCCTGTTAGCCGAGATATGATGACTATGATGATGGGCAGGATGAATCAAGGTACTTTACCTCAAGTAATTAAATCATCTATTAAGAAAAAAGAGGGAACCAATTCTTCTAAGATGAAAATGAGTTCAATGTTTTATGAAGTAGGCAAGAAAAAACTACAAGTTAAGGAGGCAAATACTTCCTCTTCTATGTCCAACATGAAGATGGACTCTAACATGAAGATGGACTCT